>JAFAWL010000440.1 GCA_019241805.1 Actinomycetota bacterium | reverse complement strand
TCGGCGTTGATGATGCGGACGTAGCGGTCGGCGATGAGGGCGAGGACGCGGGTGCCGCGGTGTGCTCGCCGAGTCCGATGTGGCGTAGTTGGCTGTCGTAACGGACGGTGATGACGCCGCTGTCGTCAATCTTGTCGCGGCGGACGCGGTAGTGCCGGGTGAGCGCTCGACGATTCCCGCGAAGATTTACACCCCAGTTGGGCGGACGGAGCCTGGGTGTTCCTGTTGCAACCGCCATAGCGCGCAACCGACACGGCACCGCGTGACACGGGACGGACCCGTCGGTGCGGGAAGATCACGAGCCATGAACGCCCCGCCGCTGGCCGGTGACGCGATCGCTGCTCCCAGCCGGTTCGCTCGCTTCGTGATCCGTTGCGGTCATCCGCTCGGGCCGGTCTTCGAGTGGCAGCGCGCGCGCCAGGCCGCCGTCGATCTCGTTGCCGATGTCGACAGCCAACTACTGGACACCGTCGTGAGCGCCGCCGCGGCTCGGGCCAGCGCACAGGACACCACGGTGGCCAACGTTCGCACTCGCGCAATCAGCCTGCTCTCGGCCGGCACCGTGATGCTGACCTTGGCCGCCGGTGTGGGCCTGCTCGCGAGCGACACGAGCAACGGGGGCCACCGCCTCGACACCGCGGCGGCGTGGACCGTCGTGGTTCTCGTCGGGCTGATGGCGTTGATCACCGCCCTGGTCCAGTGGCCGCTGGCGTGGACGTTCGACGCCGGCACCGACGTCTACGTCAACCGCACGAAGGCCGAGGCCGCGCGGGCCGTGCTCCTGCAACTGGAGTACGGAACCGTCCGCAACGCCGCCCAGATCAACGGATTGCTCGCCGGCATCGTCACGATCGTTCTGCTACTAGCCGCCGAGACGATCGTGCTGATCGTCGATCTCGCCCTCGCGTAAGGACAACGCCGCCGTGTCGACGTCGACGGCCTTGGCACGGCCGGCCGCACCCGCCAGGTAGATCGTGCCGGCTACCACGACGGCGTACGTCGCCACGTAACCGATGACGGCACCGGCCGAAACCGGTATTCGCTCGTGCAGCAGCAGGGCACCGAGCAGTACCGCCGCCAGTGGAGCGGCCGACTCATTGGCCGGAAAGCTGGCGCTGAGCACACCCACCTGGAACGAGATCTGCGTCAACACCATCGCGCAGGCGCCGACCAGCGCCAGGCCGATCAGCGAGAAGACACCGGCCCCGCTGCTTACGCCGTCGAATCCGTGGTCGCGCCACGCGTTCGACACCGCGTTCAGCAGCACGCCGACGACGCCGAACCCGGCCCCGGCGATCGCGCCGTACACGCCCGCCCGCAGCGCGGCGCGTCCGCGTGACGCCGCGGCGCAGCCGAGGGCACCGACCGCGATGGACACGATCACAGCGACGATCACCGGCGCGGTCGAGGGTGTGCGGCCCTCCCCCGGATCTCCGACGATCGCGAAGAACCCGGCCAGCCCGGCCAGGATGCCGATCGACGCCAGGTAATCCCCACGACCCGGCCGCGGACCGCCGAGCAACCGCCCCACCGGAAGCGAGATCGGGACGGCCAGCACCAGCAACGGCTGAATCAACACGACCGGGCCGGTGGCGAGCGCGACTACCTGCAGCACCAGTCCAACGGTGTCGCCGCCGATCGAGAGCAACCACCTCGGATTGGTCAGCAGATTGAGCAGACCGTGAATGTCCTCCTCGCCGCTGCCGGTGTGCGCGGCCGAATGCTGCACCGCCGTCGACGCGCCGTACGCGGCCGCGGCGGCGAGGGCGCACGGTATGGCGACGCTCAGCACGCTTGACCTCGCAGCATTCGGGCGCCTTTCAGGGTTGCGCCTGGGGTCGTACGAACGGGAAGGCGAGCGTGGGACGAATGGTCGCGCCCACGAGCATCATCACCAGCCGGTCGACGCCGATTCCGAGTCCGCCGGTCGGTGGCATCGAGTACTCCAAGGCGGTGAGAAACGCCTCGTCGACCTGCATCGCCTCCGGATCGCCGTTGGCCGCGAGCAACGACTGCTCGGTGAGGCGCTGCCGCTGGTCGATCGGGTCGATCAGCTCGCTGTACGCCGTGCCGATCTCGGCGCCGAAAGCGACCAGATCCCACCGCTCGGACAACTGCGGGTCGGTGCGATGTACACGAGTCAGCGGTGAAGTCTCTACCGGGAAATCCCGATAGAAAGTCGGCTCCACCGTGTTGCCCTCAACGAGCTCGTCGTAGAGCTCCAGGACGAGGTAGCCGGCGCTCGCTCCGGCCGGCGCGTGGATGTCGAGCCGTTCGCAGATTGCCCGCACTTGATCGGCCGGCGTCGTTGAGGTGATCTGTTCCCCGCAGGCCTCGCTCACCGCCTCGTGCACCGATACCGCCCGCCACGGCTGGTCCAGCCGCACCACGTACGGCTGGCCGTCTGCGCCGACCCGATGCGCCACCGGCTCACCGTGCACAGCGGTCGCGACACCGAGGATCAACTCCCGAGTCAGCTCTTGCATGGAGTTGTAGTCGGCGTAGGCCTGATACAGCTCGATTGACGTGAACTCGGGATTGTGCGTGCTGTCCGCGCCTTCATTGCGGAAGTTGCGATTCATCTCAAATATCTTGCTGAAACCGGCGACGCAAAGCCGCTTCAAATACAGCTCGGGCGCGATCCGTAGGTAGAGCTGCATGTCGTAGGCGTTGATATGCGTAGTGAACGGTCGAGCATTGGCGCCGCCGTGGACGGCTTGCAGCATCGGAGTCTCGACCTCGACGAAGTCACGCTCGGCCAATAAAGTACGGAAACTGCGTACGGCGACCATGCGCTTGCGCAGGATGTCTCGCGAGTCTTCGTTCACCAGCAAATCGAGATAGCGCTGTCGCAACTTCGCGTCCGGATCGGCGAAACCGGCATGGACGTCGGGCAGCGGCCGCAGGCACTTGGCGGCCATCATCCAGTCCGTCGCGAACACGGACAGCTCACCAAGATCGCTCCTTCCGACGACTCCGGTAACACTGACATGGTCACCGAGGTCGACTGTGCGCTTCCATCGGCGATATCCGGCCGGGTCGATACGATCGACGGACAGCACCGCCTGCACGAACGCTCCGTCGTCCTGGATGGTCGCGAACATCAGACCGCCGAAGTCGCGGACCGCGCGCACACGTCCGGCGATCGACACCGTGTTATTCGTTATCTCACCGACCGGCAATCCGGGATAGGCCGCTCGAAGCTCGGCCACGGAGATCGTGCGCGGTACGCCGACCGGATAGGCCTCGACTCCGTCGTCAGCGAGCCGGACAAGCTTCATCAGCCGCGCGCGTTGCTGTTCGCTCAGCCGTTGTTCCGGCACCGCCGGACGCAGCAGCTCGGCTTCCTGCTCGTTCGCGACATCCGTGAACGGTGACGTCGCACCGTCGACGACGACCGTGTCCGTCGGTGTACGGCTGACCCTTGGCGCCGGTGAGGGCACGAATCCTTCCGCCATTCCGGCCGCGAGGCCCGTCCGGGTGAGCGTCAGGCCGGAGTCGAACACGAGAAAGCGCGGCACCCAGCGCGGCAGGTATTTGGCGTTCGACTTGTAAAGCGTCTCCAACTGCCAGAACCTCGACGCGACGGACAGGCTGGCGTTGGTCAGCCGGGTGATCGGACCGGCACCGACGCTCTCGGCGGCCTCGAAGATGCCCCGAAACATCGCGAAGTTGAGCGAGATGTGCCGCACTCCCAGGTCGGGGCACGCTTCGACCAGACCGGCAACCATGAATTCGGTCAGGCCGTTCTCGGCGCTCTTGTCGCGGCGCATCAGATCGAGCGACACGCCCCGTACGCCCCACGGTATGAAGGACAACAGACCGCGAACCCGCCCGTCGAGATCGTGGGCCGTGACCAGCACGCACCGGCCGTCGGTCGGATCACCCATCCGGCCCAATGCCATGGAGAATCCGCGTTCGGTCTGATCGCCGCGCCATTGCTCGGCCAGCCGGTCGATTTCGGCCAGTTCCTCGGCGCTGATCTCGCTGTGCCGGCGGACAGCGACCGTATAGCCGGCTCGCCGGACGCGCATCACGGCCTGGCGCACCGGCCGCATGGCTCGACCTTCGATGCTGAAGTCACCGACGTCGACGACGGCCTCGTCACCGATCGACAACGCGTGTAGTCCGCCCGAGAGGAGATAGGCCCGAGCGCCTTCTTCGCTCGCGGCGAGCACGGCCGGGAACCAGCCGAACTCTCGCGCCTCAGCCCGCCAGGCCTCGATGGCGCCGGCCCACGAGCCGACATGACCGACCGGGTCGCCGCTGGCCAAACTGACCGACGCCACGACGCGATAGGTGACCGCTGCCCGCCCGTCCGGCGAGAAGATCGCGGCCTTGTCGCGGCGGGTTGCGAAGTAGCCGAGCGAATCGCGTTCACCCGCCTCGAGGAGCAGGCGCCGCACCTGCAGCTCATCGGTCGCGCTCAGATACTGCGTCTTGCGAGCGGCCCTGACCAGAATGAGTGCCGCTACCAACAGCGCGATCGCCGAGACGACGCCGACCAGGGCGGAGATCCAGTGATAGCCGCGGTGGTCATGGAAGACGTCGGTGGAACTGTCCGGAGCCAGACCGAACGCGACTGAAATAGCCCAGCCGAGCTTTTCGGCGGCGCCTTCGAGCTGGCGCGGATAGGCCTCGACCAACGCAATCGAGACCGCGATCGAGATGCCCATGCCGACCACCAGGGCGACCAACGCGCGAACCCGATTGGCGCGGGTCAGGTGTGCGGGGAACAAGCGGCGCAATCGCCAGAGCCAGATGAACAGGATTAGCCCGACCGCGCCCTCGATCAGAACGAAGACATTGTTCTCACCGTTCAGGTCGATTTCCACGTCGTTGATCTGCGTTTTGGCGATGAGGACACCCAGCACGATGAGGCCGGCAAGGGCACTCAGACCCTGGAACAACCACAGGAAGAACATCAGTCCGAAGCGCAGCCGACGGCGCAGGACGTTGCCGAGCATGAGCAGCAAAACCACGGTGAACAGACTTCGCCCGACCGGAACGTTGACGAGCCAGAACGCGTGGTTGACGACGTCGAGCAAGCGCCAGCGCGGCAGGATCACCGTGATCAGCGACCAGATTGCGCCGATGGTTACGATTCGGCCGATCCAGCCGGCGACTCGCTCGTCGCTCGACTTTGTTGTCACCGCGCGTCGAGGTTGAGATCCTTCGGACGGCAGGCCGAGTGCGTCGTCAACGTCGGCCGAGCCACGAGGAAAATCCGCAAGGGGAGGAGGGTCGCTCAGCGTGCTCAGCTCGGCCTTCGTCATCTCAGCGTCCTCCTCGTCCGGTGTCGATATCGCGGTCTCCACCGGCTCCACCTCGGCGTTGCGACCGATGATGTGGATGTTCATCGCGATTCTCGTCACGTTCCTCGTGACCAGGGCGGTGACGCGCCTGATCAGGTCCGGAGCCGGCGCCGGCCTGGGCCTGAAGAACATCAGTGTCGCGGACAACCACATTCATCACCAGGTTTTCGGCATCCTCATCATGATTGCCACGGGCGTGTTCCTGGTGGCCGCCCAGCCGGTAAATACCGGCCTGGACGTGGCGGCCGCCGTATTCGGCGTCGGTGTGAGCCTGACACTCGACGAGTTCGCGCTCTGGCTCCACCTGGAAGACGTGTACTGGTCGGACCAGGGCCGCAAGTCGATCGATGCGATCTTCTGCGCCTTGGCCGTCACCGGCGTGCTGATCGGCGGAGCCGACCTGCTCAGTGGCCGGGTCGGCAGTAGCGAATGGTGGACATCAGTCGGCCTGCTGGCAGTCTCGGTCGCCTTCTCGGTGGTGTGCCTGCTCAAGGGCAAGATGGTCTTCGGCATCGTCGGCATCGTGTTCAACCCGTTGAGCATTGTCGGGGCCATACGGTTGGCCAAGCCCGATTCGTGGTGGGCTCGGCGCTTCTACGCCCAGCGACCCAAGCGAATGGCGCGATCGCGGTCCCGATACGGCGAGAAGTACCAGGCGCGATGGAACCGACTGCGCGACCTCGTCGCCGGCGCACCGAGCGATCCGGAACGCGCCGGCGAGCAGAAGACCGCAGTTCACCCTCCCGCATGATCGCCCTGATGCTAGCCGCCGGGCCCGGTTCGTCCCGGTAACGACGATTCGCACGCGCTCAAACCACCACTGTTGCCGGCATCTGCGGGGATTCCCGCCTGAGCCAGCGAATCCGGGCCCGGGCGACCGGCAAGGCGACGACCGAGGCCGCGAGGCCGGCGAGGGCGAGGGTTCGTCCGGGGCCGATGCCCTCGGCCAGCGCGCCCCCCACGATCACGCCCACGCCCTGGACCAATAGCCCGACCGACTGCGAGACTCCGACCGCCTGACCACGGTTGGCGCTCGGAGCGGTCTCGATGTATTCGGTCAGCGCGATGGCGAAGGCGCTGGTACCGATCCCGCTCAGCATCAGAAGCACGACCGCGACCGGCAGTGGCGGCGTGCCCACCAGCGCGATCATGGGTAGTCCGGCGAACACCGCCAGCGGTGCCACCGCCCGACGGCTGATGCGCGCCGAGCTAAGTTGCTTGAAGACCAGCGAACCGACCGCGAAGCCGGCCGGTACGGCCGTCAGCAGCACCCCGATACGAACCGATCCGCCGCCGACCGAGGCGGCATACGGGCCGGCCAGGCCCTCCGGCACGATCCAGAAGCCGAGCAGGCAGAACACTCCGAGCCGCACGCGTTGACCCTGATCGGCGAGGACGGCGCGAAGCCCCGCGCGAAACGACCGCTTGGAGTCGTGGGCGGAATCATCGCGCGGCTGCCGTCCGATGCCGAAGTGGACGATCGCGGCCGACACGAAGAAGCTCAGCGCATCGATCAACAGCCCGGATCGGGCCCCGACCGCCGAGACCACGACCCCGCCGACACCGAAGCCGATCACCTGCGCGCTCTGTATGCAGATCTGGCGCAGGGTGTTCGCTGATCGGAAGGCTTCACCGCTGAGCCGATCGGCAACGACGGACGCACCGGCCGACTGGAACGGTCCGCCGGCCATCACCACCAGTGCGAGCACGAAACACACGATCGCCGGACTCGAGGCGAACAGCCCGGCCAGCAGCAGCAGTCCCCCGCGCAGCAGATCGCAGCCGACCATCAAGGTGCCTCGCGGCCATCGGTCGGCCAGATGACCGAGCATTCCCCCGGCCAGTCCGGGCAACAGGGTGAGCGCATACGCGCCGGCGGTCGCCGCGGCTGACCCGGTCGAGGTGAAGACCAGCACCGTCAACGCGACGCGGGCGATCTGGTCGCCGACGAGCGATTGGATCGCTGCGATCAGGATGCAGCGGAAGGCGCGATCGGCCATCGGCCGGGGCCGGGGCAGCGCCGCCTGTCGGCGGCCCGCCGTGAGCGTGGTTCTACTTGCGACAGGAGCTCCGTCACCGACCGAGGCGCTCATGACGGCAGCACGCAGACATGCAACATCGAATCCCTCCCCCGACGCGCACCTCGTTGTGCCCGTCAGGGGCTCAACCTAGCCCGTCGAAAGCCGGTTCGTCACCCCCGGTAGCAATATCTACGCGGATCGTGGTGAAATTCCGGACCCCAAAGTCGGTCAGGCCGCGCCGACGGTGGCCCGATGTACGTGCACGTCCCACCCGACGCGCCCGTCGTCATCGAGATAAGGAACCGTGTGCCAGTCCACGTCGTAGCGGATCCCGTCGACGAGGTACTCGGGCTGCGGCATCGAATCGGTCGTGACGAGGTCGGCGATCACCTGATGCTCGTGCACGAGGTGCACGCCCCAGATGCGACGACGGATCACGGCTTCAGCCTGGCTGCCCGAGATGAACGCGTCGACGATCATGGGCGAACAGCAGGCGAAGAGGGCGCAGTTCCGCGACGCCGTCGGCGGCGAAGGGCGGCCTCGAACAGTGGAAAGCCCCGCTCGACGTTGTCGCCCGGATGGGCTGTCGTTCGGGGCTTCGCGACAAGGCTGGGGCTTGGGCGGCCCAGTTGTCAACGATTGAATTCCACGCTCACAGCCAGCTCTTCTCCCGTCCACCAACGAACAGCCCGTCACGAACACCTCGGGGCAGCGCCGGCGTTCGAGCCGGGCAAGACCGAACCAGAGGCAGACGGATCAGCCGACGGACCGGTCGGGCCAGTCGGCGGATCGGCTGATGTGGCGCTGGGACCGGCTGAATCCGGGGTCGAGGCTGCGTTCGACCCGGTGCTCGGTCCGCGGCCGTTCGGCGAACTCGAAGCAGCGACGGAATTGGAGCAAGACGGCGGCGCGACCGCACTGCCGGACGGCGTCGTCGGCGCGCTCGCCCTCGCGCCGGCCGGAGGGGTCGACGGGGCGGAAGTGGCCGGCGGAATCGCACTGGCCGAGGGAGCGAGCGAGACGGGCGGCGACGTCATCGGCGGGAGCACCGCGGCTACGCCACCCGCGTACGCGAGCTGCAGAGCGAGGACTTCGCTCACGTACGATGCCACGTGGTTGTAGGCGAACACGGCGCGCGCCATGCCGGGCTCATCCGTGAGCACGCCGCCGGCTAGGCACAGGTAGCGGCCGGCCGCCAGTGCGGCGTCGTAGATGTTGAAGGCGTCGGCTCTGCCGTCGCCGTTGCCGTCCGCACCGTAGCGAGCCCACGTCGCGGGAATGAACTGCATCGGGCCGATAGCGTGGTCGTAGATCGGATCACCGTCGAGCCGCCCGTGGTCGGTGTCCGCCACCAGGGCGCTGCGGGTGCCGTCCAAGGCAATGCCGATGACCGGCGGGACCGACGTGCCGTCGACGAGTAGCACCGAACCGTGGAAGCGGCCGTGATCGGACTCGACCCGACCGATCGCGGCCAGCAGCGACCAGGGCAGACCGCAGCCGGGATCGGTCCGGGCGACGCTCGCGCCCGCTCGCTTATAGGCATCGAGAGCCGTCGCCGGGATGCCGTCGGCGGCCAGCGACGAGGCCGACGCCGTCGGCGGACTGGCCGGCGGGGAAGCCGCCGCGACCGGCGGAGGCCTCTGACCGTCCTTCATCGCATCCAGCCCGGACGCCCAGTCGGGACGCTGGGCGCTGCCCGGCGGAATTGCGGTGAGGGCGGCCGGGGCGGCCCGGTTCCGATTCCCCATAGCGTTGCCCATCGCCCCGGCACTATCCCCGCGACTGGAGGTAGCCAAGCCCAGAGCGACCAGCAGCGCGAGCAGCAACACCACCGCGTGTTGCACGGTCACGCGAGGGGGACGGCGATGCGATACGGGGGTCATGACAGCGCGGACTTTCGCGGGCGACCCGTCGACGGTAACCCCGATCGGGCCGCGTGCACCCCTCGGTCGCCGGACTTTCGAGCAGACTTCACCGCCTGTTCGGGTCCTTTCCGTCATGCGAACGACTGGTGGCGTCGACATGACGGAGCTAGACATCCGACCGGACGCTGGGATAGGCCATAACCGATGGTTCGGCGGTTCGGCGGACGGGAGCACGCATGAGTACGACATCGGATTCGAGGGATGGTCGGGCGTCGAATCACGACGTAGTCCCGGACCTGACCCAGAGCGGCCTGGAGGGCTGGAGCCTCGATCCGAACTTTCACTCCGCCGACGATCGCGTGCTACGTCGTCCGGACGGCAGCCCGGTCGAGAGCTGGCGCGAGGGTTTCCCCTACGACACGAAGATGACTCGACGGGAATACGAAGCTCAGAAGCGGTCGCTGCAGATCGAACTGCTGAAATTGCAAAGCTGGGTCAGGGACACGGGCCAGAAGCTCGTGCTGATCTTCGAAGGCCGGGACGCCGCCGGGAAGGGCGGCACCATCAAGCGGTTCACCGAGCACTTGAATCCGCGCGGCGCCCGAGTGGTGGCCCTGGAGAAACCGTCGGAGCGCGAGCTCACCCAGTGGTACTTCCAGCGCTACGTCGCGCACCTGCCCGCGGCCGGCGAGATCGTGATGTTCGACCGCTCCTGGTACAACCGGGCCGGCGTCGAACGAGTCATGGAGTTTTGTACGCCGAGTGAGTACCTCGAGTTCATGCGCCAGGCGCCCGAGTTCGAACGGATGCTGGCGCGCAGCGGCATCACGTTGTTCAAGTTCTGGTTCTCGGTGTCCCGGGCCGAGCAACGAACGCGCTTCGCGGCCCGTCAGGTCGATCCGGTGCGTCGCTGGAAGCTCAGCCCGATGGACCTGGCCTCGCTCGACAAGTGGGACGCCTACACGGAGGCCAAGGAGGCGATGTTCTTCTACACCGACACCGCCGACGCACCCTGGACCGTCGTGAAAAGTAACGACAAGAAGCGAGCCCGGATCGGGGCGCTGCGCCACGTGTTGTCGACGCTTGACTACCGCGACAAGGACGTCGAGCTAGTGGGCAAGCCCGATCGGAACATCGTCGGACCGGCCGCCCAGGTGTTCGAGAGCGGCGAGCGGCCCGACCGGATGTTTCCTCGGCTCTAACGAACCCCGCCGCGCTGGGACGTGCAAAGACGCCTTGTCGTCGAACCCCCGAACGAGCGACAAGGCGCCTTTGCGCGCGTCAGACGGACAGCAGTTGAAGCCCCCCGACTTGGATGACTGATCGCCAACCCCCGTGTAGCGATCCGTCTCCGCCTGACCTCGGAAACCTTAACTTGGAAAATACTTCCGATCAAGTTAAACCGAGATTAGCTGCGGATACCTAGCGAGCTCACAGAATCGAGTCCGGTCGCCGCATCCGCCGAGCCCTCCCCGGCAACGCGCCGAATCCGCTCCGGCGGCCTTTCCGAGACGCCGCGCGTGCGGGTGGCTGCCGTGATTTCGAACGACTCGAAACTAGTTTCGGTTTCCCTATCGTCGAAGGAACGCCTTACAGACAGGGGGAAACAATGCGCCTATCAACTCGCAACCAGCTGACCGGGACCGTCGCCGACATCACCATCGGCTCGGTCATGGCGATCGTCAAGGTCGACCTCGACGGCGGCCAGCAGGTCACCGCTTCGATCACCAAAGATGCCGTCGAAGAGCTGCAGCTCAGTGTCGGGCAGAAGGTGACCGCACTGGTCAAGTCGACCGAGGTCATGCTCGGCGTCGAATAAGTCGCCGAACCTGGTCACGGACCAGGCTGTGGCTGGGGCCGGTCCCGTTGCTACGCGACCGGCATCAGCTTTGCAGATCGAGCAGAGCGTTGGCCAGCGCACTGAGTTCGTCGAGCCAGGCGGACGCTTCCCCGGGGCGATCCGGGACCGGCGGGCGCACGACGAATTTCGACATGCCGACCGCGATGTAGTTCTCTAGCAGCTCGTGGACCGCCGCGTGACCCACCGGCATCACTTGCCGTGGATCGGCGTCCGGGTTACGCACCGCAAGCTGGGCCAGTTGCTTATCGTCCGGTTGCCGGTGCGAGTAGGCGATGCTCAACCCGAAGTGTTCCCGGTCGATCACCCGCCCAGCCCGGTCGGCGGCCTCGTCGATGATTGCCTTCGCGGCTCCCGCCTGCTCCGGGCTGCATCCGGCGCCGAGCCATCCGTCGGCGAGCCGCCCGCATCGACGCAGGGTGGCCTCGGCCAGGCCCGCCATCCAGCACTCCAAGGGCTCCTGCACCGGCAACGGGGATAGCCGGATCGAATCGACCTGCTCGCCGGCCCACCAGGCACGCAGGCGTGGAAGCGTCCGCTCGAACGCGGCGCCCCGCTCGGCGACCGGGACTCCGACGGCGTCACCCTCCGGCCCGCCGGCTCGACCGGAGACGAAAACGAGCAGCAGCCGACCTCGAGACAGGACGTCGAGACTTGCCAACGACTTGGCCAGCCGCAGTTCGTTGCGTCCGGGCAAGAGCAGGGTCGTTCCCAGCTTGAGCTTCGGGTCGAGCTGGGCCGCCGTGGCCAATGCGACCAGCGGGTCCGGGCCGGGACCGCTGAGGACGTCCGAGACCCATAGCGAGTCGAAACCCAGCGGTTTGAGCGCGGTGACGATCGCGGCGAACACGTCCGCACCCAATGCGGCCGCACCGAGCCCCACGGCGATCCGCACCTTCACCGATTCCTGCCCTTCACCGTTCATCTGCCGCGGTTGATATCCCGGCCCGGCCAGGCTATCCAGATCACCCGGACGGATACACGGGCAAGGTGGTACTCCTGACACGTGGCCGCGTCGGAGTCCTCGTTCGCGGTTCGCGTAGCAGCGGGACCGCTCGTGCTCGACGGCGGTCTAGCGACCGAACTCGAACGCCGCGGCTTCGACCTGGGTTCGCATCTGTGGTCGGCTCGCCTGCTCCACGACGATCCATCCGCCATCCTCGACGTCCACCGGGCGTTCGTCGCCGCGGGCGCCGAGCTGGTGACCGCGGCGAGCTATCAGGCCAGCTTCGACGGCTTCCATCGGGCGGGGATGGGTGCCCGGCACGCCGGTGCGCTCATGACCCGGTCGATCGAGCTGGCTCGAGCGGCCGAGCCTCGTTACGTGGCCGCGTCGATCGGGCCGTACGGAGCCACCCGGGCCGACGGCTCGGAATACACCGGTGTCTATGTGGAGTCGATGAGCCTGGCGGCACTGCGCGAGTTTCACCGCCGGCGGCTCGACGTGTTCGCCGCGGCCACGCCCGACGTCCTTGCCGCCGAAACCATTCCGGCGGCCGCTGAGGCCGAGGCGATCCTGGCCGAGGTCCAGCACATGGGACAGCCGGCCTGGCTGAGCCTCACCATCCAGGTTGATCCGGAAGGCCACGCCCGCACCCGCCACGGCGAAGACGCCGCCGACGTCTTTGCGATGGCCGCCGACGTCGATGCCGTGGTCGCCGTGGGCGTCAACTGCTCCGAGCCCGGCGACGTGCCGGCCGGCATCGTCGCCGCCCGTCGCAGTGGCAAGCCGATTCTGGTGTATCCGAACAGTGGCGAGCGGTGGGACGGCCGCTCCCGGCGGTGGCGCGGTCGGCCCACCGAATTCGAGGACGAGGTGCCGACCTGGATCGCGCTCGGGGCCCGAGGAGTCGGTGGCTGCTGTCGGGTCGGTCCCGACGCGATCGCGAAAATTGCCGACCGAATCGGCGCGCCGCCCACGTCGGGATGCACCCAACGGCCATGATCGATCCGACGGCGCGCCGGTTCCCCCCGTGTCCGGCGCGCCGGCTTCTCACTGAAGTTGGACGCTCGATCAATACCCACAGATCGGGCCGTCACCTCGGGGTGCCCAGTGGGCGTCAACGTCGCTGCGGTTGTTCCTCCGCTCGAGCCGGGCCCGTCGTCGGCCCTGTGGTCGGATCGAGCTTGTGTCGGCCATTGCTGATAAAGATCGCGGCGACGGCTCCACCGAGCGCACAGGCAACGGCGCAGATGACGCTGGCGATCCGAAAGCCATGGGCGAATGTGGACGCGTGCAGGTAGGCATCGCCGGTCAAGGCGGCCAGCGGTGGAAGCGCCGCGACCGCGATCAACCCGCCCACCCGGGCGACGTCGTTGTTGACGGCCGAGGCGATGCCGACGTGACTAGGGGGCGCCGAACTCATCGCGGTCGACGTCAACGGTGCCACGGTCGTGACGAGACCGAGGCCGAGCACGATCGTCCCGGGAAGCACGCCGGTGATGTAGTTGTGATCAATGGTGAGCCGGGTCAGCAAGAGCAGACCGGCGCCGACGATCAGGGGGCCGACCGCCATCTGCAACCGCGGTCCGATCCTCGACGCCAGCCGACCCGAGCGCGCTGATAACAGCAGCATCAACACGGTGATCGGCAGTGTCGCCACTCCGGATTCCAGCGGCGAGTAGCCGGCCACCTGCTGCAGGGCCACCGGCGTGAGAAACAAGTTTCCGCTGAGCGCGGCGTATACGACGAACGTCGTCGCATTGGTGGCCGCGAACTGTCGTTCGGAAAACAGTCCCGGCGGCAACATCGGGTTACGCACGCGCCGCTCCGTGACGACGAACGCGGCGACGGCCGATACCCCGACTGCCAGTGACACGACGATCGCCGGGCTCGACCAGCCGACCGACGGGCCCTCGATGATCGGATAGATAAGCGTCGACAACGCGACGATCGCCCACACCGCTCCGGAAACGTCGATCCGCCCGGCCGAGCCCGCGTTCTCGTCGAACGATTCGGGCACGTACCGCCGAGCGATCCACAGCACTACCGCCGCGAGCGGCATATTGATGACGAACACCCAACGCCACGACGCGACCGCGAGAAGATAGCCACCGACCAGTGGCCCGGCGGCCGACGCGAGACCTCCGAGACCCGACCAGGCCCCGATCGCTCGCGCGCGATCATCGGGCCGGAACGACGCCTGCAGGATGGCCAGACTGCCCGGCGTCAGCAAAGCACCACCTACGCCCTGTAGTCCGCGCGCGGCGATGAGGATGTCAGCGGTCGGGGCGGCGGCGCACACGGCCGAAGCAACCGCGAACCAAAGCAGGCCGAACCCGAACACGCGGCGTCGACCGAAGCGATCTCCCAGGGTGCCGCCGAGCAGGAGGAACGCCGACAAGCTCAGCGTGTAGGCCGTCACCACCCACTGCAGGTCGGCGACCCCGATGCCGAAGTCTTTGCCGATCCGCGGCAACGCGATCCCGACGACGGTTGCGTCCAGCATCGCGACGCCCGAGCCCAGCACCGTTGCCGCTAGTACCCAGCGGCCACGACGGCTGGAGTAACTCAGCTCGTCCGGGTCGCTCACCGGGCCATGATGCCACGCTCGGCCGACTGCGGGTCGATCGAGGTGAACCGATTAAATCGCTTGAGTCGACTCCCGAGCGGTGTCGTCACCGCGCGGCCTTTGCTACCGATTCCACGTCGCGCAACACCCGCAAGAGATTGCCGCGCGCCAATGCGGCCAACTCGCGCTCCGACCAGTGGCGATCGAGGAGTTCGACGAACAGCCGCGGATACATCGATACATCGCTCAGGCCGGCCGGCATCACGGGCGAACCGTCGAAGTCGCCACCGATACCTACGCAACCGATGTCGGCGACCTCCCGCACGTGTTCGATGTGATCGGCCACCTGGGCAATCGTCGCCTCGGGAGGGGGCACCCGATCAGCCCGTCGCCGGGCCGCCAACTCCTGCCGATCCAGATCACGCCGGTCCTCTCCCGCGGCGTCCATCTCCCGCAGCATCTCGTGTTCCCAGGCGTGACAATCAGCCGACACGAATTGCGGCACGAAGGTGACCATGCACAGGCCGCCGTTGGTGGCCAGCGCCGCCAGCACCTCGTCCGGGACGTTGCGTACATGGTCGACGAGGGCGCGAGCCGACGAGTGGCTGAAGATGACCGGCGCCCGGGTGCACTCCAACGCGTCGTGCATCGTGCCGAGTGCTGCGTGCGACAGGTCGACCATCATGCCGAGGGCGTTCATCTCGGAGACGACCTCCCGGCCGAACCCCGACAAGCCGCCCAACCGGGGGACATCGGTCGCCGCGTCAGCCCATGGGACGTTGTTGTTGTGGGTGAGCGTCAAGTAGCGCACGCCGAGGCGATAGAACGTGCGCAGCACGCCCAGTGAGCAGTCGATGCTGTGTCCACCCTCGGCGCCGATGAGCGAAGCGACCAAACCGTCCCGGTTGGCGCGCTCCAGTTCATCCGCCGACTCGGCCCACGCCAACCGTCCGGGATAGGTGGCAACCATGCGTCGGACGAATTCGATCTGTTCCAGGGTGGCCGTCACCGCTCGCTCGCCGGCCCATCGGCCGGGCACGTATACCGACCAGAACTGCGCTCCGACGCCACCTTCGGCCAGTCGGACCAGATCGGTCTGCGTGCGCGTCTGGCGCTCGGCCAGGTCGAACCGGGCCAGGTCGTAGTCGACCGCTTCGCGCAGGGTGATCGGCAAGTCGTTGTGCCCGTCGATCAATGGATGACGCTCGAGCAGCGCGCGGGCCGCGTCGAGCGAAGGCATGAGCACCGGGTCCGCGAGTCAGAGCGTGGCCGATCGGCCCGGGTCGAGATGACTGAACTCGGTGCCGTACTGCTGACCGATGCGCGTGAGATGTCCCTCGACGATGCCTCGCCCGAGATCGTTGACGATCCCGTCGTGGATCGGGAAGGCGAGCGGTGACCGCATCGCGATCATGAAGTCGAGCACCTCGCCGACGCGGGCCCACGGTGCCGTGCTCGGTATGAGCAGGACGGGAACGGGTGTCGGCGGCACAGCGAACGAGTCGCCCGGGTGATAGACCACGTCGTCGATCAGATAGGCCGTGTTGGCGATCATCGGAACCGACGTATGGATCAACGCGTGTTGACCACCGAAGGTCTGCACCGAGAATCCGGCGAGCTCGAATTGTTCGCCGGGCCCCGCCGGTTGCACCTGGTCGCCCAGATCGGCCAGCGTCGATACCACCGCCGGGGTCGCTTTGACGACGAGGTCGCGGTTCGCCTTCGCGGCCGTCCGCACCGCGTCGAGGTCGACGTGGTCCGGATGTTCATGAGTGATCAACACAGCGTCCGCGCCGGCGAGAGCGGTGGCCGCTTCCGAGAACGAGCCCGGGTCGATGACCAGGCTGCGGTCGGCCTCGTCCAGGCGAACGCAGGAGTGAGTGTATTTCGTGAGCTTCATCGGGTTCTCCTCGCACGCCTCGGCTGGGAACAACTCAAGCACGCGCTTACGTCCGGCGGCGACCGGGCAGACTCGCAAACGTGACGTCCGTGCTGTGGTTTCGCCGCGATCTGCGCCTGCACGACCATCCCGCGTTGCTGGCGGCAGCCGCGGACGGACCGGTGACCGCCCTGTTCGTTCTTGATGACGCGCTGCGCAAACCGGCCGGCGCGCCGCGCACGGCGTTCCTCTACCGTGCGCTGCGATCGCTCGATGCCGATCTGCGCGAGCACGGCGGCGCGTTGATCGTTCGCCGGGGCCGGCCGGAGCGGGTCGTGCCGGCCGTCGCGACTGAAGTCGGGGCGGGCGCGGTGCATGTGAGCGCCGACTTCGGGCCGTACGGCGCGGCTCGGGACGAGCGGGTTGAGGCCGCGTTGCAAGGCCGGCCGCTCGTGCGAACCGGATCGCCCTACGCGGTGGCGCCGGGCCGCGTGACCAAGGCCGGCGGCGACCCCTTCAAGGTCTATTCCGCATTTTATCGCGGCTGGAGGTCCCACGGTTGGCGCGAACCGGCTGCGTCCGACCCGCAAAAGGTGCAGTGGCGAAAGCGACTGGATCATGTCGGCATCCCCGAAGATCCCCCGATGCCCGCGGGGTTGACCTTGCCGGATGCGAGCGAAGCGGCCGCGGCGGCGGCCTGGCGGGCGTTCGCCGACCGACGGCTGTCCGACTACGCCGACGAACGCGACCGGCCGGATCTAGACGCGACATCCCGCCTGTCCGTCTACCTGCGCTTCGGGCTATTGCATCCGCGCACCCTGCTCGCCGAACTCGGCCGAACCGATGAGACGTATCGCAAGGAGCTGGCCTGGCGCGAGTTCTACGCGGCTGTCCTCCATTTCTGGCCGCAGAGCGCCCGGGAGTACTTCGTTCCGGAGCTTGCCCGGATGACCTACGCGACCGGGGCGACGGCCGAACAGACCCTGGACGCATGGCGCCGTGGCCGCACGGGTTATCCCATCGTGGACGCCGGAATGCGGCAGCTGCTGGCCGAGGGATGGATGCACAATCGGGTTCGCATGATCGTTGCGTCGTTCCTGGTGAAGGACCTGCACCACGAGTGGACGGTTGGTGCCCGTCATTTCATGCAGCATCTGGTCGACGCCGATCTGGCGAGCAATCAGCACGGTTGGCAGTGGACCGCGGGCACCGGCACGGACGCCGCGCCGTACTACCGCGTGTTCAATCCGACGACGCAAGGACGCAAGTTCGATCCAGACGGGCAATACGTCAAGCGGTATGTGCCGGAGCTACGCGAAGTTCCGGCCCGGTGGATCCACGAACCGTGGCGCGATCCCGGCGGGGTGCCCGACGGGTACACGGAACCGATCGTCGATCACAGCCGTGAACGCGAGGTCGCCCTGCAGCGCTACCAGCTCGCGCGAGCGCGCTGAGTTCAGATCAGCTCGATGCCCCACTGCCCTGACCAGGACTCGCTCGGCTGGAGCACGAGGAGACCGGTGCCGCTGTTGAACGCATCGGCCGGACAGGTCATCGGTTCTACCGCGACCCCACCGACGCCGGGCCGGAGTTCGTCGAAGGTGAAGACCTGCAGGTAGTGGAAGGCCTCGTCGAACCAGATGCGCGCCCCGCCCGACGGCGTGGCCACGTCGACCTCTCCGCGTCCGCCCGGATGGGACACCTCGGCGAACCCGTCGTCGAATCGCTCCGACCCCAGTCGGACACCCGTGCGCAGATCGAAACGCGTGCCCTCGACCGGCTGCGTGCCGATCGGGATCTGAGCGTCGTCGAGCACCAGTCGTTGCTCGGCCGGCACCCGCACCGTCACGTCGTCGAGTCGGTGGCCGTGCAGGGCTACGTAGGGGTGACAACCGGCGCCGAACGGAGCCGGCATCGAGCCGGTGTTGGTCGCTGCCAGCCGCACGTGTAGACCGCGGGCAGCGTCCAGGGCGTAGGTGATTTCGACGTGTATCTCGAACAACCAGCCGGTTTGCGGCACGAGATCGATGCCCAACGTGACGGCGTCCGCCTCGTGACGCACCGCCGACCAGCGCGCCCACCGACCGAGCCCGTGAATCGCGTTGCCGGTCGCGGGGTCCGTCAGCGCCAATTGGTAGGAGGAACCACCGAAGGTATACCGGCCGCCGCGCAGCCGATTCGGCCAGGGCACGAGGACCGCGCCATCACCCTTCGGAGGTAGTTCGTCCGTGCCGTAGGGGACGGTCACGTCCTCGCCCCGATGCCTCAGCTGTCGCAGGCCGGCTCCGACCTCGACCACGGTGGCGGCGAAATCTCCTGCGGATAGTGAAAACTGCTCACCGGACAGCGCCATAGCGGCAGACGCTATCGCTCGGCGCCGCCGACTACGTACGCCGTCGACTATCTACGCCGTCGACTATCCACCCGTCGACTACCTACGTCTCGGTGGCTGCGTCGGCCGGAACCAGGTTCTTGCCGGCGTCGTAATGCCAAAACGGCCGGACGGCGACGCCGGCAAGAAGAACGAGCACAGCGCAGGCGACACCGCCGCCGACCCAGGCGATCGAGATCCCCGTCGTGGCGGCCATGGCGCCCGCCCGCACGTCCCCCAGCCGCGGGCCCCCGGCCACGACGGCCGTGAACACGCCTTGCATGCGGCCACGCAGCTCGTCCGGGGCGTAGGTCTGCAGGATCGTCTGGCGGAACACGGCGCTGACCAGATCGGCGGCGCCGGCGAGGGCCAGAAGCACCAGGACGAGCCAGAGTTGTCGGGCCAGACCGGAGAAGGCGACACACAGGCCCCAACCGACGATCGCCAGAGTCAGGGTTACCCCCTGGCGACGCACCCGGCCGATCCAGCCGCTGGACAGCCCAGCGAGCACCGAGCCGATCGGGATAGCGGCATAGAGCAGGCCGACCGAGCCGTGAAAGCGATCGGCCGCGAGCTGCGGAAACAGGGACCGGGGCATCGCGAAGATCATGGCGATCAGGTCGACCGCGAACGACATCACCAGCACCGGGCGGCTCGCGATGAAGGCGAGGCCGTCGATCACTGATCGGAAACCCGGGCGCTGCCGAAGGCCGTCCGGTTCGATCGCGGGCAACCGCAACGCCGAATAGAGCGCGGCGGTGAACAGCACCGCGTCGGCTGTGTAGGAATAGACGAAACCGCGCGAGAGGCTGACGAGGACCCCGGCGATCAACGGTCCGACCACCTGCCCGACGTTGCCGACCGTGAAGTTCAACGTATTGGCGGCGGGCACCTCGGCCAACGGAACGATTCGCGGAATGATCGCGCCGCGAGCCGACGACGCCGTCGCGAATCCGGCTGACTGGATCACCACCAGCACGAGGATGAGCGCGACGCTGTCGAGTTGGAGCACGGTTTGCGCAAGCAGGGCGAGCGTAACCAGCCACGTGATCACTGAGGACCAGAAGTACAGCTTGCGGCGGTCGACGGCGTCGGCGACGGCGCCGCCGTAGAGACCGAACAACACGATCGGCACGAAACCGGCCAGCCCGACCAGGCCGACGTAGAGCGACGACTTCGAGATCGCGTAGACCTGCACCGGCACCGCGACCTGGGTGAGCATCGCCCCGATGAACGAGGTGCCCTGTCCGAGCACCTGCCGCCGGAACGGCCCGATCGCCATCGGCCGGGTATCGATCGCGTGATTGCGCAGCCAGCCGCCCCGGGGCGGCGGCTCGATGACGGTCGCCGGTCCGACCACGGCGGCGTCCGTGGTCGGTGTGGGCGTTCCGGAATCGGCCGCCTGACCGGTCGGGTCGGTCACGGCGCCAGGCGCTCGACGACCCAGCGGGCGTCCGCCGAGCCGTCGGCCGGAACCAGCCGGAACCGCAGCCGATCGTGCAACCGGAACTGCCGTCCCTGCCAGAACTCGGCCTCGGTCACCTCTATCCGGTAACCGCCCCAGTGCGGCGGCGCCGGCACCTCCGCGTCGCCGAACCGGGCGGTCACCTCG
>JAFAWL010000410.1 GCA_019241805.1 Actinomycetota bacterium | reverse complement strand
CGTACTCGATGCCGTTGTGCACCATCTTCACGAAGTGGCCGGCACCGTCGGGACCGACGTGCACGCAGCAGGGCGTGCCGTCGACGTCCGCGGCGATCGCCTCGAACATCGGGGCCAACTCGGCGTAGGCCGCGCGATCCCCTCCCGGCATGATGCTCGGACCCCGCAGCGCCCCCTCCTCGCCACCGGAGACCCCGGTGCCGACGAACCGAATCCCCTTCTGTCGCAGGGCGGCCTCCCGTCGACGGGTATCGAGGAAGTGCGCGTTACCAGCATCGACGACGATGTCGTCCCGATCGAGCAGCGGCACCAGCGCATCGATGGTCTGATCGGTCGCCTCGCCGGCCTTGACCATGACCACGATGCGCCGCGGTCGGTCCAAGGCGGCTACGAACGACTGAAGGTCATGCGTGCCGACGAAGCGTGCTTCGTCACCGTGCTCGGCCAGTAGTGCATCGGTGCGGGCGTTGGTCCGGTTGTGCAGGGCGACGGTGAAGCCGCGAGAGGCGAGATTCCTGGCCAGGTTCCGCCCCATCGTCGCCAGACCGGTCACGCCGATGTGGGCCCCGCCCTGGTGGTCGTTCTCGGTCATGATGCGGTCCTCTCGTTTCGACGACTCGGCACGCTCGATGCCGATTGTGCTGCGTCCGACCGAGCCCCGATTCGCGAGGCGGCCCCCCGGCGTGGCCGACCGAAAACGATTCGTGCTTGTCAGACGTGCGGTTCAGACTGACGGTCATGCCCACTGTCGCGCTGTCAACACCGGTGCGCCGGTTGATGGCCGCGACCATGGCCAACTGCTTGGGCACCGGATTCGTCCTGCCGATCGTGCTGATCTATCTGCACCGGGTGCGTGGCATCCCGCTGTCGACGACGGGCCTGCTGATGGCGATACCCGGTGTGATCGGTCTGATCGTCGTCCCCCTCTCGGGTGCGCTTTCCGACCGATTCGGCGCCCGTCAAGTGCTCGTAGTGGCCCAACTGGTGCTCAGCGCCGCTGAGATATGCATGATTTTCGTGCACACGGCCGGTTGGGCCGCGGCGGCGCTGGTGCTGCGCGGGGCGGCGATGGGCCCGACCTTCCCGGCGTTCAACACCCTGCTCGGATCGTTGTCCGAGGGGAGGGCGCAGCAACGCGCGTTCGCGATCAACTTCACCATCGTGAACGCGGCGATCGGCGTCGGCGGCGTGGTCGGCGGTGTGATCCTCGATGCCCACCACCCGTGGACGTTCCAAATCATGTTCCTCGGCGACGCCATCGGCACCGCACTCGCCTCCGCGATCGTGCTGAGCATCCGGAACTCGAAGCCGGCCGTTCATGACGAGTCGGAAGGCGCCCGACCGGCGAGCTACCGCCAGGTGCTGGCGAGACCCTCCCTGCGCCGACTCGTGTTCATCACCCTGCTGCTCGCGTTGTGTGGGTACGCGGCGCTGGATTCAGGCCTGCCGGCGTACGCCAACGTGGTGGCCGGCGTCTCACCCCAGGTCGTCGCCTGGAGTCTGTCGGCGAACACCCTGGTGATCGTCGTCTGCCAACTCGTCGTCCTGCGCCTGCTTCGCGGGCGTCGACGCACTCTGGCGATCGTCATCGTCGGGCTGGTGTGGTGTGGGTCGTGGCTGCTCTTCGGCCTTTCGGCCGTGCCGGATTCGCATACGTTGCGAGAGGTCATCGTCATCGCCTTCTCGGCGATCTTCGGCTTCGGCGAGTGTTTCATGTCGCCGAGCGTGGCGCCGCTGGTCAACACACTCGCCGCCGACGAAGTCCGCGGGCGCGCGAACGCTTTGACCGGCGGCGTGTATTCGCTGGCGTTCGTCGTCTCACCGGCCATCTCGGCGGCGTTCATCTCGGCCGGTATCGGCGGAGTCTGGATCGGGTTGCTCGCGGCCGGCTGCCTGGTGGTATCCGCCCTAGCGCTGCGCCTGCGTCGTCGTCTGCGACCCGAGCACGACGTGGCCACCGAGACGCATCTGGACGACGACATTGCCACCCTGGAATCCGGCGCGATCGCCAACCGCTGAGGCGAAATCCCATCGAGCGGGCCCCGACCGAACCGACGCTAATCGACCGGCCAGCTGTGCACCGGCTCGTTCGAGTGCATATGTTCGACGTAACGATGCAGCATCTCGCGCAGCGAATCGCGCCGGTCGAGCGGTTGCCGTTCGGCGTCGATACGGTGAAAAACGCGGGCCTGCCATTCGGCGCCGTTCATTCCCAGGATGCAGCGCTGCTCGATGATGCCGAGCAGCCGGTCGGCCACAGCCGAGTCGACGCCCCACCGCGATAGGCCTTCGTGCGCCAGCGGCAGCAGCCGGCGCAGCACGAGTTCACTGGCCGGGACCTCACCGAGTCCCGGCCAGAAGATGTGGGCGTTGATCCCGGTCCGCGCGCCGGCGTAGAAGTTGTCTTCCGCGGCTGCGAACGACATCCGCGTCCACAACGGCCGATCGTCCTCGGCCAAGACACGCAGCACCCCGTAGTAGAAGGCGCCGTTGGCCAGGATGTCGACCACCGTCGGACCCGCCGGCAGCACCCGATTCTCGACCCGTAGGTGCGGCCGTCCGCGAAACACGTCGTAGACGGGCCGGTTCCATCGATAGATCGTCCCGTTGTGCATGCGCAGTTCCGCCAGGCGCGGCGCGTCACCGCGGGCGTGAACTTCGACCGGATCCTCGTCGTCGGTGATCGGCAACAGCGCCGGGAAGTAGTTCACGTTCTCCTCGAACTGATCGAAGATCGACGTGATCCACCGTTCACCGAACCAGACGCGCGGCCGCACGCCCTGAGCCTTGAGCTCCTCGGGGCGGGTGTCGGTCGTCTGCTCGAACAAGGCCACCCGCGTTTCGCGCCACAGTTCCTTGCCGAACAGAAACGGCGAGTTGGCGCCCAGTGCCAGCTGGATCCCGGCGATGCACTGGGCGGCGTTCCA
>JAFAWL010000301.1 GCA_019241805.1 Actinomycetota bacterium | reverse complement strand
GGGACCGTTCGATGCGCAGCACGATCCTCAAGCCTACCGGCGGCGCGATCCCGCCCGCCGCCAGACGATATGGCGATCAGAGATCACGACCCATCCGGATCGGTGGCGGGGTCGCCATCGGCCGTCAGCTCGTCCTCAATGGCGTAGAGCAACGTCTCCAGCAGTTGGGTGGCAACGTGATAACGCGCCGTCAGAGCCAGCGTGGACAACGCGAAGCCGACGCCGGGCCGGCCGTCCTCCCCGATCTCGAGCCGGATGCCGTGATCCAGCCGGATGTCGTTGACCGTGCGTAGCCACCGATCGATCGCCTCGTCGTCCAGGCGGATCGGGCTCGGACGTTGCAGTTCGTCGCGGCACGCTTGGTAGCGCTCTCGCCGAGCCTCCAGCAGGGCCGCCTCGGTCAGGTCGCGAAACTCGGCGGTGGCCGCCGGATCCTCGCGATGAGCAGCCGGGAACAATCGGTTTCGTACCGCAGACGCCTCGGTATCGGTGTCGAGCACAGTACTGAGCTCGTCGAGGCCGTCGAGGACGGTGCGCGACTCGCTGCGGGTCAGCCAGACCGTAAGGGTTCCATCCGGCTCTCGTCGCACCCGCACGCGATCAATCCTGCTGGAGCGTGGCCCACAGCCCGTAGCCGTGCAGCGTCGAGACGTCGAGCTCCATCCGCTCCCGGGCACCGCTGGACACCACCGCTTTGCCCACGTTGTGGACCTGCAACATCAGCTTGTTCGCCTGCGCCTTCGGATAGCCGAAAACCTTCATGAACACGTGGGTCACATAGTTCATCGTGTTGACCGGGTCGTTCCACACGATCGTGACCCACGGACGGTCGGCGTCCGGTCGGGTCGCTGTATCGGACTCCTGCTCGACCTGTCGTTCGGGCGCGAGCGTCGCAACCATCTGTTCATCGTGTCACGCCGGTCGCTTCGGAGTGTTGCCCATTCGGCACATGACATCGATCACACGGTGAAGTACGGTTCGTCCGCATCCACCGTCATCAGGAGCCCGCCATGAGTTCAGCTCCCCCTCCCGGACCGGACTACTCCCACCCTTACGGGCGGTCCGAGGAGCCATCGACGGAACCCGCCCCGAGCGCGCCGAACCCCAATGAGCCCGCGGGCTGGAGCGCGCCGGGAAACGAGCCGACGGCGAGCTATCCGCCGGCTCACCCGCAAACGGGCTACGAACAAGGCCAGTTCCAACCAGGCCAGTTTCAACCAGGCGAGTTTCAACCAGGCCAGTTCCAACCAGGCCAGTTCCAACCAGGCCAGTTCCAACCGGGCGGGTACCAACCAGTCCAGCCCCAGCCGGGCGGGTACCAACCGGGCGGCTACCAACCAGGTGGCTACCAACCAGGCGGGCCCCAACCGGGCGGTAACCAACCCGCCGGCGGCTATCAGCCGTCCGCGTACCAACCTGGCGCGCCGCCCGCGCCGGACTATCAGTCGAGTTGGGGTCAGCATCAACAGGAGGCGCCGCGCGAGCAATCGTCTCCGACTCAATCGGGCGGCACGTACGCGCCCACCCCGACCTACGGTGCCGACGGCTCCTACTCACCGGCGGCCGCGCCGGCGGGGAGTGGTGGGGGCGCAACGTCCGGCCAGTACGGCCCGCCCGCGCGCACGGGCTACATGCCGCTGCCGGGATATGCGCCGGGTAACGCCAATGTCGGCCTGACAGGTCGGGGGTTCGGGATACTCGGGTCGATCACGGCGTTGATCGGCGCCGCGGCCGTCGTGGTGGCCTTCACGGCGCTGTCCTGGATCAAGGACAGCGCCGAGGGCATTCCGTCCTTGAAATTCAAGGATCTGCACGACCTCATCGATTTCGGCGGCAGCGGTGCTCCGACCATCTCGCGTTGGTATTTCGGTTGGCTGGGCTGGACCTTCTTCGGTGTCATGATCGTGCTGGCGCTACTCGCCAACTCCCCCACCTTCATGCACGGCCTGTTCCGTGGCCTGGCCTTCGTTGTCGGTTTGGCCGCCGCCGTCTGCACGCTGTTCGCGTTGAAGACCGGCGGCACGTCATGGAGCGACCTGTTCAAGTACGCCGGGGTCGGCTTCTGGATCGCCATTGCCGGATTCGTGGTCATGGCGATCGGATCGTTGACCGGGCCCAGATACATCCGCCGCTGACGCGAGCGCGGAGCGGCCGTCCGGCCGCCGAGTGCGAACTGGCACGATCGGCGCATGATCGATGCGCCTGCCGGGTTGCTGACCGACCGCTACGAGCTCACCATGCTGGGCTCGTCGTTGCGCGACGGCACGGCCTATCGCCCGTGCACGTTCGAGGTATTCGGACGCCGGCTTCCGGACGGCCGTCGCTACGGCGTGGTCGCGGGCACCCGGCGAGTCGTGGACGCCATTCGTGAATTCCGGTTCGACGACGAGACAGTGGCCTGGTTGCGCGCCGCCAAGATCATCGACGACGAGGCGGCCGACTACTTGAGCCGGTATGAGTTTCACGGTGACCTCGACGGTTATCCCGAGGGAGAGCTGTACTTTCCGCAATCACCGATGCTGACCGTCTCGGCCGATTTCGCCGAAGGCGTGGTGCTCGAGACACTTGTGTTGTCGATCCTCAATCACGACTGCGCGGTCGCTGGCGCGGCGGCGCGCATGGTCACCGCTGCCCAGGGTCGCCCGATCATCGAAATGGGATCGCGGCGCACCCACGAACGGGCCGCCGTCGCCGCCGCCCGGGCGGCCTATCTGGCCGGCTTCGCCTCGACGTCCAACCTAGCCGCGCAACGCGAGTTCGGCGTACCGACGGCTGGAACCGCCGCGCACGCGTTCACGCTGCTGCACGACGACGAGAAGGCGGCTTTCCGCGCGCAGGTCGACAGTCTCGGTGCCGGCACGACGCTGCTCGTCGACACCTACGACATCACGCCGGGCATCGCCACCGCGGTCGAGGTCGCGGGCCCCGGCCTCGGTGCGATCCGCATAGATTCCGGTGACCTCGGGGTGCTTGCCCGTCACGCTCGTGCCCAGCTGGACGATCTCGGCGCGACGGGCACGCGCATCGTGGTGAGCGGCGATCTGGACGAGTTCTCGATCGCCGCATTGGCCGCGGCGCCGGTCGACGCCTACGGCGCCGGCACGGCCGTGGTCACCGGTTCGGGCGCTCCGACCGCGGGCCTGGTCTACAAGCTCGTCGACGTCGACGGCCGCCCGGTGGCCAAGCGCTCGGAACAGAAGGGCACGCACGGCGGGCGCAAATCGGCCTACCGGACCTACAAGCCCACCGGCACCGCGATCGAGGAGATCATTGTGTCGGCCGGAGCGGAGTGGGCCTGCCCGGACGAGGCCCGGACCTTGCAGCGGCGCTTGATGCGGGGCGGCCGCCCGGTCGACGACCTACCTGGGTTGGAGCAAGGCCGCGAGCATCTGCAGGCCGCACTGGTGAGCCTGCCGTGGGACGGGCTGAAGCTCTCCCGAGGCGAGCCAGCCATTCCGACCCGGGTAGTGCCCTCGAACTCGTAGGTACGGTGGCCGACATGACCCGCGCCGTGCTCGTCGTCGATGTCCAGAACGACTTTTGCGAGGGTGGCTCATTGCCCGTCGCCGGCGGCGCCGATGTCGCTGCGGCCATCGGTCCCTGGCTCGCCGGGCACGAAGTCGATCACGTCGTAGCCACCCGCGATCATCACGTCGACCCGGACGGCCATTTCGCGGAGCATCCGGACTACGTCGACAGCTGGCCGGCGCACTGTGTCGTCGGCACGATCGGCGCCAAGTTCCACCCATCGCTCGATCGGCGCCGGGTCGAGGCAGTGTTCGACAAGGGCGGCTACGCCGCGGCCTACTCCGGTTTCGAGGGGCAGGCCGACGGCGTTCACCTCGACCAATGGCTGCGGCAACGGGGCGTCACCGAGACCGAGATCGTCGGCATCGCGACCGACCACTGCGTCGTGGCGACCGCGCTCGACGCGATTCGACTGGGCTTCGACACCACGGTTCGGCTCGACCTCACTGCCGGCGTCGCCGCCACCACCGTCGAGGCCGCCCTGGAACGAATGCGGGTCGCCGGCGTACACCTGACCGGAGTTCCGCGCGTCGCGCGCTCGTAGTGCGGCGCGCACCAGATTCAGGCGGGCACTTGCGGTTCGCGGGCGCGGCGGGCCATGGCCGGGGTCGCGAAGGAAGAGAAGCGAGGCGCCCACCGCGCCAAACCAGCCGCAGCCAGCAGGCCGACCGCTCCGACGCTGGCAATACCTACCGCTAGCGTCGTGACTGCGGCGACGACTGACACTACGACCGGTCCGGCGGCATTGCCCGAGTCACTCATCAGCCGCCAGATCGACAGAAAGCGGGTGCGTCCCACGACCGGCGACGCGTCCGCCCCGAGCGTCATCATGATCCCGGAGCCGATGCCGTTGCCAAAGCTGATGATCAAGGCGACCAGCGTCAGGCTCAACTCGTTATGGGTTAGGGGCAGCGACATCATCGATGCGCCCAGGACCAGCATGGAGGGAACCGCGACGGCCAACCGGCCGAAATGGTCCATGACCTTGCCCGAGGGATAGAACAACGCCATGTCAACGGCGTTGGCGATACCGAAAATCAGACTGGTTTTCTCCGGGCCCAAGCCGACGTGTTCCGCCCAGAGCGGCAACACGGTCTGTCGAGCCGCCCGCACGGCCCCGACGGCCAACACCGCCAATCCCAACGTCGCGAACAGCCGTCCTCGGCTGCGCAGCATCGTGCTGACGCTTACGGTCGCTCGCTGCAGCGTGCGCCGCTCGGCGTGATGGACGTCCTTGACGGTGACCAGAATGACCGCGGTCGTCGCTGATGCGATCATCGCGACGACGAATGCCGCCCGCAGGCCGCCGAGCGCGATCGCCCCGGCGCCGACGAAAGGGCCGATGAACAGCCCGACCCGGTGAGCTCCGCCCAGGGTCGACATCGCTCGCGCGCGGTGGACCGCGGGCACGACTTCAGCCAGGTAGGCCTGGCGGGCCAGGTAGAAGGTCGCCGTACACATCCCGATCACGATCAAGGAGGGCCCGAGGACGAACTTCGAGGTGGCGAAGAAGCAGCCCAATTGGCCCACGATCGCCGCGCCGGCCGCGATTAGCATCGCCCGCCGGTCACCTACCCGATCAGCGATCCAGGCCGAGGGCACGTCGCCGATCACCTGGCCGAGCCCGAGAAAGGTCAGCATCAACGCCGCGATGCTCGGCGACGCACCGACGTCCAGCGCGGTTAACGCGATGACCGGCGCGATCGCGCCATTGCCGATCTCGAAGACCAACGCGGGCAGGAACGCCGACGCCGTGACCGAGCGCAGGGTGTGGCCGACGGACTCGCTCGTCATCGGCGGCGGTGCGGACGTGTGATTCGCGGGGTCGCTCATCCGTCAGCCGGCGGCGGTGGCCGCTTCGGCGATCTCGTCGCCGGAGATACCGAGCACGAACAGCACGGAGTCCAGGAACGGCACGTTCACCGCCGCGTCGGCCGCTTCACGCAGCGCCGCCTTGCCGTTGAAGGCAATTCCCAGACCAGCCGCCTCGAGCATGTCGATGTCATTGGCGCCGTCGCCGATCGCCACCGTCTGCGAGATCGGGACGGAGAAGCGTCGGGCGAATTCCCGCAGCGCATCGGCCTTGCCGGCCCGGTCGACTATCGGGCCGAGGAGCTCGCCCGAGAGCCGACCGTCAACGATCTCCAGTTCGTTGGCGGCGGCGAAGTCCAAACCGAGTTCGTCGACGAATCGATCGGTGAACACCGTGAACCCGCCGCTGACCACTCCGACCTGGAAGCCCAGGCGCCGCAAGGTGCGCACGAATACGGCGGCGCCCGCGGTCAGTTCCAGCTGATCGCGTACCTCGTCGACGTCGGTGACCGGAAGGCCCGCCAACAGCCGCACGCGCGCGCGCAATGCCGACTCGAAATCCAGCTCGCCGTCCATCGCCCGCCGGGTCAGATCGGCGACCTGCTCGCCCACGCCGGCCCGATCGGCCAGCCGGTCGATGCCCTCATGACGGATCAGGGTCGAGTCGACGTCGAGCACGACCAGGCGCTTGGCCCGTCGTCGCAGCCCGGACGGTTCGACCGCGATGTCGATGCCGGTCTCGTCGGCCGCGCGAACCAGCGCGGCTCGTAGTGCCAACGGATCCGAAATCGACACGGTGAGTTCGATGCTGCTCACCGGCTCGACGGCCAACTGGGTGATCGACTCGATGTTGGCGTCGAGCTCGGCCAGGCGTTGCGCGACGTGGCCGATGGCACCGGCCCGCAGCGGATGGCCGAGCACGATCACGTGGTGGCGGCTGCGGCCGTCGGTGGCCGGGTTGAGCGACGTGCTCGCCAGGACGACCTCGACCTCCATGCCCAGCGCGCCCGCTGTGCGGGTGATCGAATGCCGCAGCGCCGACGTGTCGCCCAGCAACTCCAGCAGCACGGTGAGGATCAGGCGGTCGCGGACGACCACCTGCTCGATGTCACGGATGTCGACGTCGTGTGCGGCCAGTGCGGCGAAGAACGCGGCCGTTACTCCGGGGCGGTCCCGTCCGGTGACGGTGACGAGCACAGGGGTCGGCTGCATGAAATCTACGTAACACCCTTCGGGACATCGCCTGGGCGAAGCCCCGAAATCGCGTCAGATTAACTTCCTGGGTCGGTGTCGCGCTCGCTCTGACGGTCGGCCGGACCGCCCACGGACACGCGCTCGACCGAAGGGTGATGTCGGCGGCCGGCGTGGGCCTCCGCCTCCAACCGTTCCATCATGTGCGGGTAGTGGTACTCGAACGCGGGCCGCTCGGAGCGAATGCGCGGAATCGAGGTGAAGTTGTGCCGCGGCGGCGGGCTCGACGTCGCCCACTCCAGCGAGTTGCCGTAACCCCACGGGTCGTCTGCGGTCACGACCTCGCCGTACCGGTAGGACTTGTAGGCGTTGTAGATGAACGGAATCATCGACGCGCCCAAGACGAAGGAACCGATCGTGGAAACCGTGTTCAACGTCGTGAACCCGTCGGTGGGCAAGTAGTCCGCGTAGCGGCGCGGCATGCCCTTGGCGCCCAACCAGTGCTGCACGAGGAAAGTGAGGTGGAAGCCGAAGAACGTCAGCCAGAAGTGCACCTTGCCCAGGCGCTCATCGAGGTAGCGGCCGGTGTACTTCGGGAACCAGAAGTAGATTCCGGCCCACGACGCGAACACGATCGTGCCGAAGAGCACGTAGTGGAAGTGGGCGACGACGAAGTAGCTGTCCGCAACCTGGAAATCGACCGGTGGGCTGGCGAGCAATACGCCGGTCAGGCCACCGAACAGGAAGGTCACCATGAAGCCGAAGCTGAACAGCATCGGCGTCTCGAAGGTGACCGCGCCGCGCCAGGCCGAGCCGATCCAGTTGAAGAACTTCATGCCGGTCGGGATCGCGATGAGGAACGTCATCACCGAGAAGAACGGCAGCAGGACCGCGCCGGTGGTGAACATGTGATGCGCCCAGACCGTCAGCGACAGCGCCGCGATGGACAAGGTCGCAAGCACCATGCCCTTGTAGCCGAACAACGGCTTGCGCGCGAAGACCGGGATGATCTCCGTGACGATGCCGAAGAAGGGCAAGGCGATGATGTACACCTCGGGATGGCCGAAGAACCAGAACAGGTGCTGCCAGAGGATGGCCCCGCCGTTGGACGGGTCGAAGACCTGCGCGTGCAGGTGCCGGTCGACGTAGAGCACCAACAGGGCCGCGGTGAGGATCGGGAAGGCGAGCAGCACCAACAGGCTGGTGACCAGGATGTTCCACGTGAAGATCGGCAGGCGGAACATCGTCATGCCGGGAGCGCGCAGCGTGATCACGGTGGTGACCATGTTGACGCCGCCGAGGATCGTGCCCAGCCCCGACAGGGCCAGACCGATGATCCAGAGGTCGGTGCCGGTGCCGGGAGAGTTCAGATCGTTGTTCAGCGGCGAGTAGAGCGTCCAGCCGGCATCGGCGGCGCCGCCGGGAGCCAAGAAGCCGGAGCAGGCCGTCAGCGCACCGAACAGGTACAGCCAGTAGGACAGCGCGTTCAGCCGCGGGAAGGCGACGTCGGGCGAGCCGATCTGCAGCGGCAGCACCAGGTTGGCGAAGGCGAACACCAGCGGGGTGGCGAAGAACAGCAACATGATCGTGCCGTGCATCGTGAACAGCTGGTTGTACTGCTCAGGCGAGAGGAACTGCATGCCCGGACGAGCGAGTTCCGCGCGCATGAGCAACGCCATGACACCGCCGAGCATGAAGAACAAGATCGAGGTCACGAGGTACATCCGACCGATCACCTTGTGATCGGTGGTGCGGATGACCTGCGAGAGCATCGAGCCCTTGACGAACTCGTGCGAACCGAAGGGCCGCGAGACGACCGGCTGCGGAAGGATTTCGTCGGTCGTGCCCGGCTCGGCGGTTGTGGTCAAGCTCGGCCTCCGATGCGTCGCGAAGCGGGCGGTCGTGGTCGGGATTGGAGAGCAACCGTCCTCACCAGAGAATAGCTACCCCCCTGCTCAAAGTGGGCACCGGGAGGGGGGCGCTGCGCGTCGGTGGCGCGTCCCACGTCGATCTCACGCTCAGCCGGTGCGATCGAGTGGAGCCAATAGCCCGGCTAGCACGTCAAGATCGCCGGGGGCAAGCGCTCGCAGGGCTGCCGGCGGCTCGGCCAAGATCCGCGCCGCGGTCCGGGCGGCGCGCCGGCCGAGCGGGGTGAGGGTGACCACCTTGCGGCGGCGATCGCGATCGTCCGGCGCGCGCAGCAGCAGCCCGCGCGCTTCCAGATCGTCGACGATGAGCGTCACGTAGGGCGCGTCCGTGCCGAGCTCGTCGGCCAACGCCCCCATGCTGAGCGGCCCGTCGGCCAACCGGCGCAGCGCGCGCGTGCGACCGAAGCTGAGGCCGGTCGCCTCGGCCACCTCCTCCCGGCGGTCGTTGTCGAGCACCAGGGCGCG
>JAFAWL010000190.1 GCA_019241805.1 Actinomycetota bacterium | reverse complement strand
AACCTGAAGCGGACGGCACGCTGCAGTGGGGCGCGACGATCGCGGTAACCGTAAAGCTCGGTTGTGGGGAAGTCACCGGCCTCGGCTGGACCTACAGCAGCCCGGCCGCCGCCGCCGTGATCACCCACCACCTGAGCGACGTCGTCTCGGGCCGGCCGGTCGCGGACGTGTCGGCCGGACACGAGGCGATGCGACGGGCTTGCCGCAACTTCGGCACCAAAGGTCTGGTGGCTCAGGCCATCAGCGCCGTCGACGTGGCGTGGTGGGACCTGCGAGCCCGGATGAACGACCAGTCGGTCACGGCCGCGCTCGGCCGCTGTCGTGACGCGGTACCGGTGTACGGGTCGGGCGGCTTCACGACGATGACCGACGATCAGCTGGCCGAGCAGGTGGCGGGGTGGACGGCCGCGGGCTGCCGCGCCATGAAGATCAAGATCGGCGAGTCGTGGGGCTCCGCGATCGATCGTGACCGCTCGCGGGTCGAGATGTTGGCCCGATTGGCCCCGGGGGCGGAACTGATGGTCGACGCGAACGGTGGCTACGACGTCGGCGTCGCCGCTCGCGTCGGAGCCTTCCTCGATGAGCTCGGCGTGACGTGGTTCGAGGAGCCCGTGAGCAGCGACGACATCGGGGGCCTGGCGCAGTTGCGACCACAGTTGCGCTGCGACGTGGCCGCCGGTGAATACGCGAGTGACCTGAGCGAGGTTCGCACGCTGGTCGACGTGGTGGACTGCCTGCAGTTGGACGTCACGCGGTGCGGCGGGTTCACCGGTTGGCTGGCCGCGGCCGCGGTCGCGCGGGCCAAGAATCTTGCGGTGTCCGGACATTGCGCTCCGGCCCTGCACGCCTACGTCGGTGGCGCCGTTCCCCATCTGCGTCACGTCGAATGGTTCGCCGATCACGCCCGTTTGGAGCCACTGTTGTTCGACGGCATTCCCCCTGTGCGTGACGGGGCCTTGCAGGTCCGGTCCGACGTACTTGGCCACGGCATGACGATCGCCGCGCGCGCTGAGGCTTATCAGGTCGGCTGATGCCCGTCGGCGCTCGCTGTCGCGGGCTGAAACACGTTCAGTGACCCGACCTCTCCTCGAACGACCGTTCCAGCTCGGCATCCCACGCCAACCCCAACTCCCATTCCTGATCGGCGAGTTCGCGGTAGGCGGACAACGCCGACGGCGTGTTCAGCTTCTCCCGCTTGATCAAATCGAGCCGGCGCTCGGTCGCGGCTATGTACTGGGCAGTGAGATCGGCGAACTCTTCCTCGGTCATCGCCAGCTCCGGTGTCGGGCGAGCACGGATTGGGCATCGCTACCTCCGCAATACCCGTTAAGCCCGTTGGGTGAACGTCAAATAGTGCCAGGGCTTGCACGTCGCCGCCAGAACGCTGGTAGCGTGGAAATCACTCAAAACGAGCCGTTGTTGCGCCGTTGATAAACCTGCCACCGGCTGGCGCGGACACTCCCGAGACGAAGTCCGGGGTTCAGTCATGTCCACTTATCCGACTCACTACGACCGTCGCACGCAGTCGGCCCAGGTATCCCTCTCACCGGCTGCCGACGGGCTGCTACTACGCATCGCGGGCGAACTCGACCTGTCCTCGGCCGCCCATCTGGAAGTGCTGCTCACCCACCTGGAACGGCTTCCGGAGCCGGTGCTCATCGACCTCGCGTCGATCGAGTTCGCCGACAGCCACGGCATCGGCCCGGTGCTGGATTCGGCCTGGCGACGCCGTCGGTCCGAGGCCGCGCCGCTCGTGTTGGTCGACGCCAGCCCGGCCGTGCGCCGGATCCTCGGGTTGCTGTCGGACGACGCGGGTGCCGCCGCCCTGACCAGCTCCTCGGTGACCGGGGCGCTTCGGGTCGGATGAGCGAATCAGCCCGTCCCAGCCGGCGACTACTAGTGCTGGCCGCACTAACCGGCCTGGTGAGCGGCGGTCGATCGATGACGGGACCGGCCGCGGTGGCTTCCACAACGCCGATCTTCGGACGGAGTTTAGGTGCCGTGCTGGCTCGTCCGGGTGTACGGCGGCCCGTGGTCGTGGCCGCCGCGACGGAATACGTTCTCGACAAGTTGCCGATCACTCCGAGCCGCCTGTCGCCGGCGGTACTAGCCGCGCGGGCCGTGACCGGTGGGATAGGCGGCTTCGCCGTCGCTCGGCGATCGGGGCCGACGGCGCTCGCCGGCGCTGGCGTCGCCGTAGCGTTTGCGATCGGGGGATCCTGGTTGGGCGCCCGCTGGCGCTCCCTTGCGGCGGCTCGCTTCGGCGACGACCTGCCCGGCGCGTTGGCCGAGGACGTCGTGGTTCTCGGCCTCGCCGCCGTCCTGAAAGGTCAGCTGGCCAGCTCCCTGAGCCGCGGCAGCGCCTGATCGCGGTAGAACTCGAAAAACCCTTCGGCGCTGCTTCGGGGATCGCGACCGCCCATTTGCGAGATGTGTACGACGTCAATGCCGGCGTCGGCGTAGGGCTTGAATGCCGCGACGTGCCGATCGACGTCCTGGCCGTACGCGATCGAGGAGCGTGTCGTTTCTCGTGCGACCAAGCTGCTGGCCTGCTCGATATGCGCCGGACTGGGTAGCACCTGCGACAGCTCACCCGGCAGCCCGCTGTTGGCCCATAGTCGGTGGGCGATGTCGAGGCAGGCATCGTCGTCAGGTCCCCAACAGACTTTGTAGCCGGCCGACGTCGGCTTGTCCTGGCCACCGGAGCGTCGAAACAGGGAAAGCAATTGTTGGTCGGGACTCGTTGTGACGAAGCCGTCGCCGATGCGCCCCGCGACTTCTACGGCTTTCGGGCCGAAGCCGCTCACATACACCGGTACAGGTTGTTCGGGCCGGGTGTAAATACGGGCGTTCTCGACGGTGTAGTGCGTCCCGTGGTGGTCGACGAACCCGTCGTTCCATAACGCCCGCATGAGCGTCACAGCCTCCTCCAACATCTCCAGTCGCACGCCGATGTTCGGCCACCGGGCACCGGTGACATGCTCGTTCAGCGCCTCCCCGGTGCCGACACCGAGCGTGAAGCGCCCGCCCGTGAGCACCGCGCAGGTGGCCGCGGCTTGCGCGACCAGAACGGGGTGCTGACGAATGATTGGACAGGTGACGGCTGTCGTTATGGGCAACGAGCACACTGAGCTGATCGCTCCGATCATCGACCAGACGAACGGACTTTCTCCCTGAGCGTCGTTCCACGGATGGAAATGATCGGAAATCCATAGGAACTCGAAGCCCGCCGCCTCGGCCCATCGGGCTTGGTCGAGCAACTCGGCTGGGCTGTATTCCTCGCAGGACAAGAAGTAACCGATCTTCATCTGCTACCTCGCATTGGGCCGGTCGTGGCGTCGTCTTCGACGACAGCTACCCGGCTGAGGGTTTCCGCTATCGGCGCCCGTACATGAGAACCCGCGGCGCGCCGGTTGCGGGGGATGGTTTGGCGGGAGCCGCGACCGGGTACACCGCGAGCGCCCGCCCCGAAACACGGACACTGTCGGGCTTCGAGATCTGCACCCGGTGCATACCGTTGAGCAGGCTCTGGCAATCGAGGACCTGGACCATGACGCGAACTTCCGTAGATCGTCACGTCGATTCGCCGACCGTCGCGTTGCCGACAGCCGACACCGACACGGAGGAGTCGTTCGAGCGATGGGCCATGGACGGCTCCACCCGCAGCGACCTCGTCCGTTTTCTGCTCGATCGATTCGACGAGGACGACGCTGCTCTCCGGCAGATCTCCCGCAAGAGCTTGGACGCGGTGGGCACCGACAAGATGTCGCGGCTGCGCGCCGAGGCGGCGGCGCGTCGTCAGTTGGTGGGTGCCATGCAGCGTGTGGTAGTGCTGCGCGATCGAGATGCCGACGTGGGCGCAAGGGACGTAGCCGTACAAGCGCTCTGCCTGCTGGCCGTCGCCTATCACGATCACGGCGACTTCCGGTCGCACTGGCGGCCCCCGCGCCGCTGATCGGCCGTTCTTAGCGTTCCCGCGGGCGCGTTAGCGAGAGTGCGTCAGCACGATCCGTGAGGGTCGATCCGGGCTGAGCTTCGGCCGGTGAGCACCCAAGAGTTACTGGCTTCGTTCTTGTAGGCCGCGGGGCACGGAACGCTGATCGCGATCACTTTCGAACCGGCTGAACACTCCGGCGGATGATTGATGCAGGTCATCGCTTGTCGACCCGCCGCGTACCCCGGGCATAGGAATGTAAATCCGGGCGCCGCGTTCGCCCGAAGATAGGCCAATGCCGCAGCGCAACCGTACCCATTGCTTCCGGCCGATGAAGCGCTATTGCCACCGTCCGTTGACTGAGTGGCTGCGTTGGGATTGGCCGGTGCACTATCCGCCGGCGTCGCCATGGTTACGTCGCCGCGCGTATGCGCGGCAATCGTCGCGCGTACTTGGAAGGACCGGGCGTCAACCCTTTCCACTCGCGCCGATGCTGGCAATGCTGGCGATGAATTCAGCGATGCCGTGAGTGCATGCGGCGACAATGTCGGCGATGACGCCGCCGGAGTTGCCGAGGCCACAGGTCTGGAGCCACCGGCGGAAACGAGAATCGCAACGGCAAAGGCGAGCACCGTCATCGTCGTTAGGTTGAATGCTCGGATCCTCGAAATAGCGATCCGTCGGGCCGGCTGAACCGGCATGTGCATAATCACGATAAAGACCCGTCTTCAGGATCGGGCGACCCCCGCCATCACCTCGAAGCAAGATCAATTCGGATGGTGAAATTACCTCGTCCGCTCGACTTAGGCCAATCGACATAGGTCCATAAGAGCGGCCAGCGCGCCTTTATTACGCAGAGTCACCGAACTGCGGTGGACAACCCACCGAACTCGGGCGAACGGGACGGTGGCCCCTTCACGGACAGCTACGCGATCTAGCCCACTGCTCCACCCGTCGCGCAGCCGCGAACGCCGCTCACGGTAAAACTGTTGGTCGACATCCGCGCTTGCTCGATCCGTCTGGAGGGATCATGCCCGGCGTTACGATCTCGGCCGCTTACGGAGCGGGCGGGCAGCCGATCGCTCGCCTCGTCGCCAACCAACTCGGCTTCACCTATCTCGACCGGGCGATCAGTTCCGAGGTCGCCGCGAAGTTGCACGTGACGACCGAAGAGGCCGAAGGCGCAGTAATCAACAGATCGCTGGCCGAGCGATTTTTCACCGTCCTCGCACCCATGGCCGGTGGGGTGATCGGTACCGACCCCGATGCATTGGCCGAGGCGCCGCTACCGGGCGACGACGCCGCTCGATTCCGACAGCAGGCCGAGGTCATCATGCGGCGCGCGCTGAAACGCGGCGCCGTGATCCTCGGCCGGGCCGGCGGCGCCGCGTTCCGGCAGGAAGCCGACGTCCTCAGAGTTCGACTGTTCGGCCCCCGCGAGGCCCGCATCGATCTGGCGGCCCGTCGAGCGGGTGTAGCGCGGGAGACGGCGGCCGCGCGACTGCCGCAGGTCGACCGCGCGCGGGCCCAATACGTGCGACGGCTCTACGACCGCGATGTCGACGACCCCGACCTCTACCAACTACAGCTGGACAGCACCGCTATACCGGAGGATGGCTGCGCCGCTGCCATCGTCGCCGCATTTCGCAGTTTCGCGCCGTCCGTCGGTCCCGGACTCGATCCGGCCTGACCCGACAAACGCCGGGCGCACCGCCGCGCGCTGGCCAGCGGCCGGCGCGCGGAAATCCCAGCAGGATCGGTCGTGCACCTCCGGTCAGCGGCGCGCCTGAACGGCCGCGACCGGAACCAGGATCATCACAATCAGTCCCACGGCGAGGTTGGTGGCCGCCAGGCCGATCTGCGAGTGCAGTCCGGCGTGCGTCGTGAACGGCAACAGCACGGCGAG
>JAFAWL010000121.1 GCA_019241805.1 Actinomycetota bacterium | reverse complement strand
GCGGCGCTTTCACGGGATCCTTCCTGGGTTACACCGTCACGCAAATCGCCTACTACACGCTGGGACTGCTGGCATTCGCCACGATCGTGACGTCCGACAGTGCCGACCATTCAACGGTGTTCAAGGCCTTCATCGCGTTGCCGCTGGGCTGGCTGCCCTTCGCCGTACTGGTGCTGCGCGAACTGGACGAGTCGTTCACGAACGTCTACTCCACGGCCGTGTCGATCCAGAATCTGCGGCCGTTGGCCGATCGTCGACTGCTGGCCGTGCTGGTCGGCACGGTGGCGACGATCGGCGCGCTGGCCCTCGGTATCGGCGACTACCAGAATTTCTTGTTGCTCATCGGTTCGGTCTTCGTCCCGATGTTCGCCGTGTTCGCGGTCGAGTACTTCGTCTTGGGCGGCCGGGCGCGCTGGAATTGTGATGAAGACGCGCCGCCACGATGGGCGATGCTCGTTCCGTGGGCGCTCGGATTCGCCGCCTATCAGCTGGTCAACCCCGGTTCGGTGTCGTGGTGGGTGCGCGCCTGGGCGCACGTGCAGAGCTGGCTGCACTTCACTCCACAGAGTTGGATGAGTGCGTCGGTCGTGTCCTTCGTGGTGGCCGGACTGCTCACGCTGGTCATTCGAGCCGGGGTGCTACGTCGGCGCGTCCGCCCTACTTCGAGGCGAAACTCCTGAAGGCTTCGAGATTGACCAGCGACTCGCCGTTCTTGACCCGCCAGGCCCACTCACGCCGGATGGCGTCGCCGAAGCCGAGCCGCAGCAGATGGTTGAACGACCCGTCGGCGTACTCGAGCACCGCGCCCAATATCCGATCGATCTCGTCGGAGGTCACCGCAGCGAGCGCGACCTTGCCGGTGAGATACACGTCGCCGCCGTCGTCGATGGACCAACTCACCGCGTACATCCGAGGATTTCGCCGAAGCATCCACTCGTGAACGGCGGCTCGATTCTCATCCGGAGCACGCAGCACGAACGCCTCGATCGTCAGGGCTTGCCGGGTGACGTCCAACAGGCAGGCCGTGCGCAGGCGTTGCTCGCCCGGCAGGTTGACCGCAAACGACGTCGGCGTGATGCGTTGGTATTCCAGCTCGCTGTCGCGCAGGAAGCTTTCGATCGTCGCGACCGCGGCGTCACTCACGCCCCGCGCCGTTCCGGCTCACGGTCGGACTCGAGGGCGCTGCGATAGGCCGCCAGCAGACCCGTCGTCGTGCGCTCCCACGAGAAGGACCGCGCGTGCAGGCGCGCGCGGCGCGCGTAGAGATCCCGACGCTGTGGGTTGCGCAGCAGCGCGGCGATCGCTTGAGCCCAATCACCGGGATCATGGCCCTCGACGAGGGTGCCGCTGAAGCCGTCGGCGACGGCCGTCGGCAACCCGCCGACCGCCGCGGCAACAACCGGTATCCCGCAGGATTGCGACTCCAGCGCCACCAGGCCGAAAGACTCGTTGTAGCTGGGCACGACCGTCAAGTCAGCGGCCCGATAGAGCTCGACCAGCTCGTCGCGCGGCGTCGGCGGCACGAACGTCACGACGTCCATCAAACCCACATCGGCGGCCAGCGCTTCGAGCCATTTCGGCTCGGCCAACCCGGTTCCGCTCGGGGCCCCTACGATCACCAGGCGGATCCGCTCGGCCAGGTCCGGGGCCGAGTCGCGCAACCGGGCGGCAGCGCGAAGCAGCACGTCGGGCGCCTTGAGGGGCTGGATCCGACCGACGAACAGCAACACCAGGTCCTCGCGGTCGAGGCCCAAGCGCCCGCGGGCCGAGGCCAGCGAGCCCGGCGTGAACGAGTCGAGGTCGACCCCGGGCGGAACCGTGTCGACGATGCGCGGGTCGGCGCCGTAGAGCCGCACTAGCTGGTCGGCCTCGTCGTCGGTCGAGGCGACCAGGCGGTCGGCCTCGGCAATGACCTGCTCCTCGCCGACGATGCGCGAGAGCGGCTCGGGCGCATCGCCATCGGCCAGCGCCATGTTTTTGACCTTGCCCAAGGTGTGGGCGGTATGCACGAGCGGCACTCGCCAGCGTTCCTTGGCCAGCCAACCGACCTGGCCCGAGAGCCAGTAGTGCGAGTGGATGAGGTCGTAGTAACCGGGATCCTGGAATGCCTCCGCCCGCAGCACGGCAGCGGTGAAAGCACACAGCTGAGCCGGCAGATCGGACTTACCCAGGCCCTCGAAGGGCCCGGCGATCACGTGTCGCACCACCACGCCCGGATGCATCTGGACCGTCGGGGGCAGATCACTCGACGTGGCCCGGGTGAAGATCTCGACCAGCACACCGGCATCGGCCAGTCGCTTGGCCGTCTCGACGATGTAGACGTTCATTCCGCCGGCATCGCCGCCACCGGGCGGGTCCAGCGGCGAGGTGTGCACGGAAAGCATGGCCACGCGCCGGGGCATAAGTCGACGGTGCACCCCTCGATTTTGCCCGAAACCATGTGGGTGCTACCCGCCCGGGTGGCCGGGGAAGTGTCCCGCCCGCTGGTGCCGGGCCGGACCGGTCGGCTAACCTCGACCCATCATGCTGCGCGCGCTGCTTCTTCGCGGCCGCGACGAGGCCCGGTAACCAGTCCGGTCGGCCCCTCGTCGCGGGCCGTTGTTCTGCGCCGACCGCCGTCCTTGCGGACGTCAGTCCCCGTCGGTTCCTCAGGAGTAGAGACATGTTCGACGCGCAACGACCCAGCCCCATGCCCTGCTACCGCTACCGGGCGTTTCCCCCCATCCAGCTACCCGACCGGCAATGGCCTGAACGTCGCATCGAGAAGGCGCCCCGCTGGCTGTCCACCGACCTTCGTGACGGCAACCAGGCCCTGATCGATCCGATGAACGGCGCTCGCAAGCGCGCCATGTTCGACCTGCTGGTCCGGATGGGTTACAAGGAGATCGAAGTCGGCTTTCCGGCCGCCAGCCAGACCGACTACGACTTCGTCCGAGAGTTGATCGAATCAGGTCGCATCCCGCAGGACGTTCGGATCTCGGTGCTGACCCAGGCCCGCGAGGAGCTCATCGAGCGCACCGTGACCTCGCTGATCGGCGCCCATCAGGCGACCGTGCACATGTACAACGCGGCGGCACCGCAATTTCGCCGGACGGTGTTCGGCTTCCCCGGCGACGGGCGCGCCCAGTGCAAGGCCGTCGCGATGGACGGCACGCAGGCGGTCGTGAAGTTCGCCGAGATCTATCTGGAGGGCACCGACTTCGGGTACGAGTACTCACCCGAAATCTTCATGGACACCGAACTCGATTTCTCCCTGGAGATCTGCGAAGGCGTGATGGACGTGTGGCAGCCGAATACCGATCGCGAGATCGTGTTGAACCTGCCGTGCACGGTCGAGCGCAGCACACCCAACATCTACGCCGACCAGATCGAATGGATGTCTCGCAACCTGTCGCGGCGGGAATTCGTCGCGCTATCGGTGCACACGCACAACGATCGGGGCACCGCTACGGCCGACGCGGAACTGGCCATGTTGGCCGGTGCGCAACGAGTCGAGGGCTGCCTGTTCGGCAACGGTGAGCGGGGCGGCAACGTCGATCTCGTCACACTCGGCCTGAACCTCTACACCCAGGGAATCGACCCGCAGATCGATTTCCGCGATATCGACGAGATCCGTCGCACGGTCGAATACTGCAACGGCATCGGCGTCCACGAACGTCACCCGTACGTCGGAGACCTCGTCTACACGTCGTTCTCGGGCTCCCACCAGGATGCGATCAAGAAAGGTTTCGACGCGCTGGAACGGGAAGCGGCGCAGCTGGGCCGGCCGGTCAGCGAGCTGCCGTGGCAGATCCCGTACCTGCCGATCGACCCGAAGGACGTCGGTCGCAGCTACGAGGCAGTCATCCGCGTCAACTCGCAGTCGGGCAAGGGCGGCGTCGCCTACATCATGAAGGCCGAGCAC
>JAFAWL010000466.1 GCA_019241805.1 Actinomycetota bacterium | reverse complement strand
GCGCGTGTTGTCGGCGTCGCAAGCGGCCCAACCGCCGTCACTCAACTGCATGCCGATCGCCCACCGCACGCCACGTTCGATCGCCGCCGAAGTGCCGGGGACGATGTCGTCGCCCACCCGGCGCAGCGAGATCACGACCTCGGCGGTGTCGTCGACGTCGGGGTAGCCGTCGTTGGCGAATTCGAAGGCCCACCCGCCCGGGGCCAGCTCCGGTCGGCGCACCGACCAGTCGCCGCGGACGTGGATCTCCTCCTCGAGCATCCAGGTCACCGCCTGCCGGACGGCGGCCCCGCTAGCGGGATAGCCGGAATCCAGCAGCGCGGTGACGGCCAGGCAGACGTCCCATACCGGCGACTGGCAGGCCTCGAGCCGGCGGATCTCGCCGTCCGGCCCCGGCTCGCGCACGAGGAAACCCTCCAGTCCGGCGACGGCCTTCACCAGGACCGGATGCTCGAGCGGATACCCGAGCAGGTGCAGCGCGAGGATTGAGTAGACCCACGGCGGCTGGATCCCGCCCCACCCCCCGTCGGCCTCTTGGCGAGCGATGATCCACTCAGCGCCGCGACGCATGGCGCTGGTGCGCAAGGGCTGCTTCGGCAGCCGGGCGTAGGCGTGCAACAGCTTGTCCAGCCCGGTGAAGAACGTGGCCACGGCGCCTGCCTTTTTCGGCGCCGGGCGCACGCCCGTCCGCAATTCGCCGACCGAGAAGGGCAGCGGTCGAACCGGCTTCAACGTGGCCACGATCGTGATGGGAACGACTGTCTGGCGGGCCCAGCATGCCCAGTCATAAACGTTGAGCGGGAACCACTTCGGTAGGAGCACCAGCTCGGGCGGCATAGCCGGCAACTCATCCCATGACCATTCGCCGAATAAGGCCAACCAGAGCCGGGTGAACACGCGGCTGGCTTCCAAACCGCCCCCGGCGAGGATGAACGCGCGCGCAGCGGTGAGGTGTACCGAGCCTGCCTCGTCGCCGGCCAGCCGCAGGGCGACGTAGGCCTCGATCGTCGTCGACAGATCGGCCGGGCCGCCCTCGAAGTTCGCCCAGGTTCCGTCAGGGCGTTGCTGCGAACGGATCCAGCGGGCCGCCGCGGCCAGCTCGCCCGGATCGAGAATGCCCAGGAACTGTCGCAGCAACAGATCCTCGGCGTCCATGGTGACGTTGGTGCGCAGTTCGCCCTTCCACCAGCCGGCGGGGTCCTGTCTGCTGACCAGGTGCTCCTGAGCCGCACGCACCGCCGCGCGCAAGTCATCGCGAGCAGGTTGAGGCGGCTTCACCGCCGTGATGTCGGCGTCGGCGCTCATCGGTCGCGCCCGACGATGAACCGGCCCACGGCAACCAGATCGGCCACCGCCGACGCGTTCGGCAGGCCGAGACGTTCGAGGCCCGTCATCGCCCGCGCCAGTCGTGCGTCCGCCTCGGTCATCGCCCAGTCGAGGCCCCCGGCCTCGCGGACCAACTCGGTCGCCGTCTGAACGTCGGAATCGGTATCGGGTGGTCCGTCGGCGAACATGGCGGCCAGCCGATCACCGGCCGGCGTGCCACTGCGCAACGCCGCGACGATCGGCGCGCTGCGCTTGCCGGCCCGCACGTCGGACGAGGACGACTTGCCGGTCGTCGCCGGGTCACCGACCACGCCGAGAATGTCGTCGACCAGCTGGAAGGCGATGCCCAATTCCTGACCGTAGGCCGACAATCCGGCCACCATCGCCTCGGGCGCGCCGGCCGCACGAGCGCCGATCGCCGACGAGCAGGCGAGCAGCGCCGCCGTCTTGCCGGCCTCCATGCACAGGACGTCTTCCAGGGTCACATCCCATCGACCTTCAAGATCGAGGTCCTGCGACTGACCGCTGATAAGCAACTGCGTCGAGTCGAGCAGCAAGGGCAGCGCGCGTCGCCCGGCCGCGCCGTCCCGTTCGAGCACCCGGACGGCTTCGGTGAGCATCGCGTTGCCGGCGAGGATCACCTGTGCCTCACCGAACACGACCCACCCGGTCGGCCGATGCCGACGTTCGACGTCTCGATCCATGACGTCGTCGTGCAGGAGCGAGAAGTTGTGCACGAGCTCGACCGCGACGGCTCCGGGCACGCCGACGCCAGGAGCGGCGCCGCACGCTTGGGCCGACAACACGGCCAGACCCGGCCGGATGGCCTTGCCGCCGCTGTCGGTCGGTTGCCCGTCGGCGTCCTGCCAGCCCATCTGGTACGACGCGATCAGCCGCATGCGTTCGTCGGCGAGGCCGGCCACGGCCGCCCGCAACGCCGGCTCCACGATCTCGCGGGTACGCCGCAGCACCTCGGGCGCGACGGAGCTCGTCTGAATTCGGGGCTCGCTCACGCGGCGACTCCGGACGTCTGCCGAACGGGACGCCGAAGAACGGCCTCAGCGGCGGAGATACCTGAGCGCACTGCACCTTCCATCGTGTCGGGCCAGCCGGTGTCGGTCCAGGCTCCAGCCAACCAGAGCCCGTCGATCCCGGGATCGGCGCCGGGTCGCATGGCCCAGCTGCCGGCCGCCTGCCGGAAGGTCGCGCGTTTCTCGCGCGTGACGAAGGAGTCCAGCACCCTGGCCGTTCGCGCCGCCGGCAGGAGCCGTTGCAGCTCGTCGATGAAGCGCGCTTGCAGCTGCGCGCTCGGAACCTCGACGACGTCGCTGGCGGCCGAAACGGTAACTGCCAGGTACTGCGCATCGGGATGTTCGGCGCGCAGCCCCGACGTCTCGGTGCGGTCGAAGTACCACTGGACGGGCGAGTCGACCGCCGCCGCGAACGGCAAGCGGCTCACCGCACGGTCGTAGACGACGTGGACGTTGACGATGGGGGTTGAACCCAGACCGCTGGCCGTTGCGGCCCTCGAGTCGGCGAGTGCCGGTGCGGCCGCGAACGCCTCGCGATGGGCAACGGCGAGTACGACGTCGGCCGCGAGCCAACGACGTTCGCCGGCCTGGGCGCGGGCTCGCAGGGGTCCGCCGGGTTCGATCGATTCGACGCGGTGGCCGAGCAATACCTCGACACCCGCCTCGGCGAGGGCCCGGCCGGCCGCCACATGGTGCAGTTCACCGAGGGGAACGGCGGCATAACCGACGTCAGAGGCGTCGGCGTGGTCGAGAAGGCCGGTGCGAAAAACCTTGGCGGCCAGGGCCAACGACGCCTCGTCCGGATCCAGATTGAGGGTTGCGGTGGCGACGATGCCCCACAACGAGTCGATCAGGGCGTCGTTCTGGCCGTGCTGCCGCAAGAAGTCCCCGAGCGTGCGCTCGTCCAGCGCGCGATCGCTCGGATCGAGGCGACGCAAGGCCAGAGCCCCTTTGATGGCCCGCAGTCGGTCGGCAGGACGCAGCAACGAGTAACGGGCCAGGCAGGCGCCGAGGTGAGCCGGGGCCGGCAGGCCCGGCAACCGACTCAGCCGGGCCGCACGGCCATCGGCGCGCAGCACCGGTATCTCCAGATGAGGTTGCAGCGTGACCCGGTCCTGCGCACCGATGCGCTCCAGTAGCCAGCGGTAGGCGGTACAGCAGCGCAGGAAAACGTGCTGGCCGTTGTCGATCGAGAGGTTGCCCCGGGTGAAGGAGAAGGCCGCTCCGCCAAGACGCGGCCGTCCCTCGAGGAGCACGACCGGCCGGCCGCTGTCACGCAGCCGCAGCGCCGCCGCGATACCGGCCAGTCCACCGCCGACGACGAGGGTCGGTGCCTCAGCCATGCCGCCCCGCCGGTCGCAGAAGGGACACGGCCGCGACGCGAATCTTGTCGCGGGTCGGCAGTGACGTGCGCTCGCGCATCACGATGGCCGGATCGGTGGCGATGCGGCTGAGCAGCTCGCGGTAGATGCCGGCCATGGCCGCGCAGCACGCCGCGCTGCGGCGATCGAGCAATGGGAGCAGGCGCAACCCGCGGTCGTACCAGCCGGCTGCTCGAGCGGCTTCGAAGCGAATGACCTCGGCCAGCGCACCGTCCTGCGGGTCGAGAGCACCGTCGTCGGCCAGGACCAGCTCGCAGCCGAACAGGTCGAGGTCGTGCTTGGGCAGATAAACCCGGCCGTTGAGCAGGTCCTCGCGGACGTCACGCAGGATGTTGGTCAGTTGCAGGGCCACCCCGAGCGCGTCGGCCAGCGCCGCGGCCTGGTCGAAGTCGGCGCCGCGCAGCGGTGGGTCGAAGACACCCAGGGATAGTCGTCCGATCGAGCCGGCGACACAGCGGCAGTACTGGACGAGATCGTCGAGCGTGTCGTAGCGGGTTCCGCGTACGTCCATCTCGCACCCGTCGACCAGTTCGCCGAATGCATCCAGCGGGATCGGCAACCGCTCGGCGGCGTCGGCCAGGGCGAGGCACACGGGATCACCCGGATACGCGGCCGGGTCGGTGCTCTGGGCCCGGGCCCGGCCCAGATCACTCAGCTTGTCGTTCACCGGGAGCGTGCCGTCGCCGATGTCGTCGATCCGGCGGGCCATCGCGTAGACGGCGGACAGGGCCGTGCGCTTGCCTTCGGGCAGCAGACGTATTCCCCAGGCGAAATTACGTGCCTGCTCGCGGGTGATGCGTTCGCACTCTCGATAGGCGTCCGCAACCGCCCCCTGCTCGGCCACCACTCAGCTCCCAACCACCATGCGCGCCGCGTACATTCCCGTCCGGGCTTTCGAAGGCGTGACCGCGCGCGCGAGAACGTCGTAGTCGGCCCGGCGCAGCGCGGCGATCGTGGCCAGTCCCCCACCGACGTAGCCGGCGACGGCGATCCGCGACCAGCCCGACACTCGGCGCACGAGCGGCACACCGCTTGCCAGCATTCTCTCGGCCCGATCAACCTGAATTGCGATGACGTGACGCATCCCCGGCGACGCTGACCCGGCCCGCAGCTCTGCGTCGGATACGTCAGCGGCCCGCAGCTCGGATTGCGGCAGGTAGATCCGGTCGCGCCGGCGGTCCTCGCCCACGTCCTGGCAGTGTTCGAGCACCTGCAAGGCCGAGCAGACCGCGTCGGACTCACGCAGGTTGTCCGCGTCGATCGCCGCGGCCACGTACAGCACGAGTCGTCCGACCGGGTCGGCCGAGAAGGTGCAATAGCTGATCAGGTCCGCGAACGTTTCGTAACGCGTGGTGAGTTGGTCGATGCGGTTGGCCTCGATCAGTCGATCGAGCGGGTCGGGTGGCACGGCGCATTCGTCGACGAGCGGGATCAGCCGGGCGATCGGCGCGAGGCGCGGTGTTCCCGTGTACAGGCGAGCGAGGTCGGCCCGCACGAGGTCGAGCAGAGCCAACCGGTCGCCGGGCGCTTCGTCTCCGACGTCGTCGACGAACCGGGCGAAACCGTAGATCGCGGCGAGGTGTCCGCGCGGCCGGGCCGGGACGATGCGCAGCGCTACCGGGAAATTCTCACCCGTCATCTGCGCCGCCGACCGAGCTGCGACGCGCTCCAGGACCGTGACCGGATCGTCCGAGGTCGCGACATCGCCGCCCTGGCCGCTGATGGGTTGGCCGGGTCCCTGCGGGCCGGGCACTGCCGGCTGCTGCGCGCTCATCCCCTGACCGATCGTCTGACTAGTAACTTGTTCTAACTAACTTTCTCACTTCGCGACGCGTCGGGCCCGACCGAGGTGAACATCACCGGGCTCGTCGACTCGATTAAGGTTCAGATCGAGACCTTACGGCTCCCGCGGCGCCCACACGGGCGTCGGCGCGGCGAGTCGATGACGATGTGCGGAGATAGACGTGCGGGTCCAGACCGACTTCGACCTGGCCAAACTGCTCGCCGAGCGGGGCCACGAGCGCTATCCCCTGGCGGCCGAGAGGCTGAATCCGCAGCTGACCCGGATGCTGCACGCGATCGGTTTCGACAAGACCTATCTTCGCGGCGAGGGCGCCTACATCTACGACGACACCGGCGCCGATTACCTCGACATGCTGGCCGGATTCGGCGTGTTCGCCCTCGGCCGCAACCATCCCGTCGTCCGACAGGCCGTGCACGACGCGCTGGACGCCGATCTCGCCGATCTCACCCAGTTCGACGCCCCACCTTTGGCCGGGTTGCTCGCCGAGAACCTGCTGGCGCGGGTCCCCCACCTCGATCGCGTGTACTTCGGCAACAGCGGCACGGAAGCCGTCGAAGCTGCCCTGAAGTTCGCGCGCTACGCCACCAAACGACCCCGGATCATCTACTGTGACCACGCCTTCCACGGCCTCACCACCGGCTCGCTGTCGGTCAACGGAGCCAAGGAGTTCCGTGCCGGCTTCGGTCCGTTACTTCCGGACACCGCCATCCCGTTCGGCGACCTCGACGCCCTCGAGCGCGAGCTGCGGCGGGGCGACGTCGCCGGCCTGCTGGTCGAACCGATCCAAGGCAAGGGTGTTGCTGTCGCGCCGCCGGGCTTCCTCAGCGGTGCGCAGGCGCGGCTTCGAGAGCACCAGGCGCTGCTGATCGTCGACGAGGTACAGACCGGCATGGGTCGTACGGGCGACTTCTTCGCCCACGAACATGACGGCGTCGAACCGGACCTCGTCGCGACGGCCAAGGCACTCTCGGGCGGCTACGTGCCGGTCGGCGCGACGATGGCGCCGGACTGGATCTTCCAGAAGGTCTATTCGTCGATGGATCGGGTGCTCGTCCACGACTCGACCTTCGGATCGAATGCACTGGCAATGGCGGCGGGCCTGGCCACGCTGCATGTCATGGATCACCAGGACGTGGTCGCGAACGCGCGCGAGGTCGGCGCATTGCTGCAGGCCCGGCTGACCGAGCTCGTCGATCGCTACGAGTTGCTGGCCGAGGTCCGCGGACGCGGCCTGATGATCGGCATCGAATTCGGCCGGCCGAAGTCGCTTCGACTGCGGGGCTCGTGGATGGCGCTGCAGGCCGCCCGCAAAGGTCTGTTCGCGCAGACCGTCGTGCACGCGCTGTTCCACAAGCACCGTATTTTGACCCAGGTGTCGGGCGACCATCTCGAGGTGATCAAGTTGATCCCGCCGCTGACGATCGGAGCGGCCGAGGTCGATCGATTCGTCGGCGCGTTCGTCGATGTGATGGACGAGGCCCATCAGGGCTCGGGCCTTATCTGGGATTTCGGCAAGTCATTGATCAAGCAGTCGCGCGCCAAGTAGCGCCCGCCTAGGCGGGCACGCGCCGCCGGATCGAGTGGAACAGGCACCACGACCACAGGCACAGGGCCACGACCGCGCCGGCCATGCCGCTCGCGGCGGCGGTCGGATCCCACTGGGCGGGTAACGGAATGACGTTGGCCGAGCTCGGGTCGTACACGACGCGATGGGTCTCCGCATCGTTCCATCCGTATGGTCCGAGCTGATCAGTGGCGACGATGAAGTGATTGTCGCTGACGAACGTGCCGCGCGTCACGCACAGCTGTTCCGAGCAGTTGTGCGCCAGCACCGTGTAGGTGCCGGTGATTCCGGCCGGCACGTTGTTCAGATGCCGCACCAGCTTGTCCACGCCGGCACCGAGGACGAACAGGCAGAACAGCGGAACGACGAACCAAAACGTGACCGCGATCAGGCGCTGGCCCAGCAGAGCGACACGATCGTTGGCCGCAAGCGGCGCCGGGGCAGGCGATGCGGCGGTCGTCGTCACGACTCCATGTTCTCAACGGGCGCACGGCTGCGTCGAATCCGCGTCGGGCGATCCACAGTCGGCGTGTCGTAACCAGCTGGACATCGGTGATTGGCTGGGCGCGTGCTGGAACTGGCCCGCGGACTCGACCACCGCCGTCTGGATGCGATCGCCGCGCTGGAAGCCGACGTCGTCGCCGTCGACGGCGGGCGACTCAAGCTCGAATGGGGCGCGCTGACCGGACGCCCCGGCGACACGGCCGACGACGCGCTCTGGTGGTCGGGCGAACGTTTGGTCGGCTTCATGGGCATCTACTCCTTCGGCAGCGACGTCGAAATCACCGGGATGGTCGACCCGGGCGCGCGGCGCGAGGGCATCGGCAGCCGACTTCTGAACGCCGTGCTCAGCGAATGCGGGCGGCGGGGTCATCACGATGTTCTGCTGATCGTCCCGCGAGCCTCGCGGGGCGGACAGCTCTTGGCTCAGGCGCGCGGCGGTCAGATCGAACACTCGGAGTACGCGCTGATCATGACGGACCCGCCGGCCGCCGGTTCGATCGACCCGGCCGTGTCGCTGCGCGCGGCTGACCCGGCGGATGCCCCGGTACTCGAACGGCTGCTGACGGTCGCGTTCGACCACCCCGCCACTGCGGTCTTCTCGCGCCTGGCCGCAGGCGATCAGCTGCTCGTCGTCGAACGGGACGCGGCGGTGATCGGCACGTTGCGCGTGACGAGCGACGTGGACGGCGCCGGCGTCTATGGCTTCGCGATCGACCCGGATCACCAGGGCCGGGGCATCGGACGAGACGTCCTGCGCCGGGTGTGCGCCGCCGAATTCGCCCGGGGCGGCCGGCGGGTCCACCTCGAAGTGGAGGCTGACAACGCCCGGGCTCTGGGCCTTTACACCTCACTCGGCTTCCGGCCGGAGAACATCGAGGACTACTACCGGATCTCGACGGGCGGCTGACTCGTTTCCGTCGGCGATCGATGCGAACATATGTTCGTGTCCCCTCCTCCGACGATCATGCACGCTGATCTGGACGCTTTCTACGCCTCGGTCGAGCAGCGCGACGACCCCGCCTTGCGCGGACGACCGGTGATCGTCGGCGGTGGCGTAGTGCTGGCGGCAAGCTACGAGGCCAAGCGCCGCGGCGTCCGCACGGCGATGGGCGGGCGGCAGGCGCGCAAGATCTGCCCCGACGCCGTAGTCGTCGCGCCTCGCTTCACCGCCTACGCCGAAGCCAGCCGAGCCGTGTTCGGAATCTTTGCCGGGGTCACGCCGCACATCGAGGCGATCTCTATCGACGAAGCCTTCCTCGACGTCTCCGGGCTGCGCCGAATCGAGTCGGATCTGGTGGACGTGGGCCGGCGGCTTCGGGCGAGCGTCCGTGAGCAGGTCGGGCTGCCCATCACGGTCGGGATGGCCAGCACGAAGCATCTGGCCAAGGTCGCCAGTCAGGTCGGCAAACCCGACGGCATTCTCGTGGTGCCGTCCGGCGGCGAACTGGCGTTCCTGGAACCGTTACCGATCGAACGCCTGTGGGGCGTCGGGAAGGTCACCTCGCTCAAGCTGCGCTCGCGCGGAGTCACCACCATCGGCGAACTGGACCGCTTCGACCAACGGGCATTGTCGGCGCTGCTGGGCCCAGCCGGCGGCCGGCAATTACACGCGCTGTCGCACAACGACGACGTGCGCGTCGTGCATGCCGGGCGGCGCCGCAGCTCGATCGGATCGCAACGGGCGCTCGGACGGCGCAACCCGGACCCCATGGAGCTCGACGCCATGCTGGCCGGCCTGGTCGACCGGGTTGCCCGCCGCCTGCGGGCCGACGAGCGGACCTGCCGGACGGTCGTGCTGCGGTTGCGCTTCGCCGATTTCGCCCGAGCGACCCGAGCGCACACGCTGCCCGGGCCGACCGACAACACGGCAATCGTGTTGACGGCGCTGCGCCGATTGCTGCAGGAGGCGCGGCCACTGATTCACGAGCGTGGCATCACGCTGATCGGTGTCACGCTCGCCAACCTCGACGCGGACGAGCACCTGCAGCTGGAGCTTCCGTTCGGACGACCCGAACAGAGCGCGATCGACCGGGCGCTGGACGACATCCGGACCAAATACGGCGTCGATTCGATCGGTCGGGGCGCCCTACTACGTGACCGGACGGGACCGGACGTTCCGATACTTCCCGACTGACGACGCCGTCGCGTCATCGCGCATAGGCCTGGGATCGGCGGGGCGCGGGTTCATTCGCATGGGGGTCGAACAACGGCGAACGGGCCAGCAGCAGCACACCGACGCCCACACCGATGCCACCCGCGGTGGCCAACACGAGCCAGGCTCCGGTCCTCGTGGCCTCGTCGTAGACGAGGACGCCCCACAGGATCGACACGACCGGGTCCATCAAGGTGAAGCCCGGTTGGGCGGCCACCAACGGCCCGCTGTGCAACGCCCACTGCATGACGAGCACGCCGAACACGCCGGTGCCGATGGCCGCGTAGGTCTGCCAGGTCGTCACCATGCCGACGATGCCGTGATGCGTCAGCTGGTTGACGGTCTCTTTGATCAACGTCGCCGTGAGTCCGAAGCTGGTGCCAGCGGCCGCGCCGAGACACGCGGTCTTCCATACGGCACTTTGCCGACGCGAGGCAATCACCAAAGCGGCGATCGTGGCGGCGGTCGCCCCGCCGGCGGCGGCGTAGGTGAGATCGTCGACGTTGCCCTCGTTACCCGGCATGGGATCCAGCGCGGCGACCAGCGCGATCATGCCGCCGGTCATGATGAGGATCGAGGTCCATTCCTGACGGCCGAGACGGGCATTGAAGACCCGCGAGGCCACCAGCAAGGTGAGCGGCACCTCCAATGTGATCAGCGGCTCGACCGCGGAGAGCTCACCCAGGCCCAGTGCAACGGCCTGCAGCACGAACGACCCGACCATGCCGGAGAAGCCGAGGATCCAGGTCGGATTGCGGACCAGGTTGAGCAGCAGCTTGCCCCCGAACGGCACTCCCTCGGGCGATTGCAGGCTGGCCTTGCGTTGCATCACGTTCGATAGCGCATTGCCGAAGGCGGCGAGCGCGGCGCAGAGGAAGCTGAAGGCCTCGTCCACGCTCACAGCAAGATCCTATGCGCGGCCGGCGACACCTCTTGCGCGCAACGGCGACGTGATCGCGCGCACAATGCTGCGAACCGACAACGGCCGCCGGGATTCGGAGGCCGAGACGCGCGCCGGCACCGGGGCGAGCGTCCGGCGTGGCTGGTGCAGCAGATGAGCGCGAGCGTGCGCCGGGCCGCAGGTGGCCAATGTGGAGGAGCGTCCGATCAGGATGACGCCGGCGATCATCGCCGCCAAGCAGGCGGACTCGACGGCCAGTCCCCCGGCCGAGAACGAAATGACGTCGCCGAGCACGGTCACCCCGAGCGCGATGCCGGTCACCGGTTCGGCGACGGCGATCGGGGGCAGGGAGTAATCGAGCCGGGCCGCCCGGAACGCGCTCTGCGACAACAGCAGCCCGACGACGGCCGCGGCAATCACGATGTAGACCCAGGCGTTGGCGAAGATCCGGGCGATGCCGTCGTGGTTGGCAACCACCAGTGCGGCGCGGGTGCCGACGTCCTGCAACCCGTAGAGCAACCCGGCCCCGAGCGCCAACAGGATCGACTCGACCACGAGCGCGCGACGCTTGCCGATGCTCACGACGATGCCGACGACGACCGCGACTGAGACGACGGCGAGCACCACGACGGCAACGGAGGGCCGCGGCGCAGATGCCGGCCGCGGATTGCCGACGGCGATGAAGACGCCCAGTGCGGCGGAGACCAACAGGGCACCGGCGATCTCGAACCATCGCACTCGTTGGTCGGAAAGCACGGCCGCGATGAGGAAGGCGAACAGCAGGCTGGACGACAACAACGGTTCGACGAGCGCAACGCTGCCGAGATCCAGTGCGAGACCACCCAGCACCTGGCCGACGACCATGCAGGCGATACCGGCCCACCAGACCGGCCGACGCATCACCTCCCAGAGCAGCCGGTAGGACAGCAGACTGGACCGCGAGGCGTGGGCGGCGACGCGTTGCTGGAGCACGTATCCGAAGGCCAGGAAGATGCCGGCCGCGAAGCCCACGACGAAAACCACGAGTCCACCATCACCTATCCGTGCCGCCCGAGCCACCGGTCCTCAGCTGTGCGCTGCACGAGAATGCGCGTACGCGGCAATCGACCGCTGCCGGACCTGAGATCGACATCGGCCGGGCAGCGATCGACTTGAGGCGCGGTCGAGAGGATCGTCACGGCGCTGTTGTACCCAGCAACGGTCACCTTCGCCTCCGGCCGGCGGCCCCCGCGGCGCGCCCGGAAGCGGTTAGATGAACGGATGCTGGATCATCTGGCGCTGCAGTGCTCGGACCTCGAGGCCAGCGGCGACTTCTACGACGCCTTGTTGAGCCCGCTCGGCTACCGCCGCATGGTCGACGACGCGCGTGTCGTCGGCTACGGCGATTCGCGGCCCAGCTTCTGGATCGGCCCGCACCGTTTCGGTGAAGGTTTCCGGGAAAGTCATATCGCCTTCGAAGCGCGTAGCCGGGCGGCGGTCGACGCCTTCGTGGCCGCGGCCGAGGCGCGCGATGCTGAAGTACTCCACCAGCCTCGCGTATGGCCCGAGTATCACCCTGACTACTACGCGGGCTTCGTCCGCGACCCCGACGGCAACAACGTCGAAGCCGTCTGCCACGCCCCGGCCTGAGCGCCTGCTTGGGTGAGCCGAAGGGAACCCCACGCCGTACTCCGGCGGCCCGGGTGGCATTGCCGCACGCGCTTCGCCGGTGCACCGCGCCGCAAACCGGTGTCGACCTGCGGCCCACCTATGCTTACGCGCGTGCTCAGGTCGTTACCTCCTGCCTCGCTACGCTCGAGTCAGCGACTATGGGCCGCGGTCGAGTCGAAGCGCGCAACCGTGAGCGCCGCGATCTGCGCCTACCTGGTGTTCATGACTGTCGCGCCGATCGCCACGACCCCCCGCCGGTCGGATGACAAGATCAATCAGATCGTGCCGCATCTCATCGCGCAACACGAGTCCGCCGGCCACTCCGCCATCGAGAGTTTCTTCTGGCAGATCCACAGCATGTACGCCCCGTGGATGCACGACATGGGCCGCTTCTTCCCGGGCTCGGCCGCGTGGACCGTCACCGTCATGACCGCGTTCCAAACCCGCTTGAGTTACAAGGTCTTCCTGGCGGCCCTGAGCGCACTGATGATCCTGATCGTCGTGCGATACGCGCGCGAAATCGTCGGGGCGCAGGTCCTTCCGGTCGCGGTAGTCGCGCTCAGCAGTTGTATAACGCTTCGCTATTGGTTCGACCCGCTCGACGGCTTTTCCGGCGTCGTGCCACTGACGATACTTCTGACCTTCGCCGTGTTACTGATCCTGCTCCGCGGATCGGGCTGGTTCTCGTTGATGATCGGCGCATTTCTGTGGACCTGCGCGCTCGTCACGTACGAGGTCGTCGTCACGATGACTCCCGTCGTATGCATAGTCCTCTACTTCAAGCGACGTTCCTGGCGACCCGTGGCCGCTGTCCTGCTTCCGACGCTGGCGATCTCGGGATACGTCGAGTGGTTGCGCTCGCGCGTAACCCACATGCAAGGTGACGCCTATCAGGTCAGGCTCAACCCGCACGACGTGGTGGCCACGTACCTGAAGCAGACATTGGGTGTGCTGCCGCTGGCCGAGCAATGGCTCCACAAGACGGCCGTCATTCACGTATCGGGCACCCTCGTGGCCGAGATGATCGTCATTGTCGGCCTACCGGCATTCGTGCTTCTCACCCTGTCCGCCCGAACTTTCGACGACCCGTCGGAGGTTCACAGCCGCTGGCTCGTGCTGACCGGCCTCGGCGCGTGGCTCTGCCCGCCGGTGCTCGTCGCGATCAGCAAGGGTTGGCAGGAGAACCTGCCTACCGGCGAGGCCTACGTCAGCGCGCTGTGGGGATACGTCGGCTTCGCGCTTCTGTTGGCGGCCGCCTGGCACTGGATCGTCCGGCGGACGCTTCGCCACGCGGGTCCCGCCGGCACGGTTGTCGTCGTTGCCGTCAACGTTGTGCTCGCTGCGCTAGCCGGGTTCACCGTCGCCCAGAGCTTCCAGATCGCGCAGATGACGCAGGCCGGCATCTGGTAGCCGGCAAGGCAGCGACCGCTCAGACTTGAAGCGAAACAAGCAGCTCAGCTGTGAGTTCGGTCCGGGCGCACCAGCCTTCGCTGACCAGCCACGAAGCAAGCCAGCACCTCGCCGTCCGGCGGCGGGTCGTATCCGGTGTTCGGTCACGCCGCTCGACCTCGTACCCGAGTCGAATTCTGTCGGTCAAGGCAACGAGCTGGTCAGTCGGTCATGCCGTACGCAACGGTTCGATCGCCTCAAGCTGCGTCCGGATCGAATCGGAATGGACGTCGAGATCGTAGAAGTCCTGCAGGTTCAGCCAGAATTGAGCCGAAGTGCCGAAGTACCTACCCAAACGCAGTGCGGTGTCTGCAGTGACCGACCGCTTGCCGTGCACTATCTCGTTGATGCGACGTGGCGGCACGCCGATCGCGACCGCGACCTTGTTCTGGCTGATGCCGAGGCCGCGTATGAAGTCCTCCATCAGGACTTCACCAGGATGTATCGGGTCTGGCCGACCCGCCTCAGTGGTAGTCGACGATCTCGACATCTTCAGCTCCTCCTTCTCGCCATGTGAAGCAGACGCGCCACTGATCGTTGATCCGGATGCGATGTTGCCCCCGCCGTTCCCCCTTGAGGGCTTCGAGCCTGTTCCCAGGCGGGATGCGCAAGTCGTCAAGAGTGGTCGCCGCACCCAGTTGGCGCAGCTGGCGCAGCGCCGTCCGTTGAATGGTCGGGTCGATGGTGGAGACTCGCTCCCGGTTCCAGAGCCGGGCGGTGAGCTTGTCCCGGAACGACCGGATCACCGGCCCAGAATATGACGCTGCGCGTCAATAACGCAAGGCGTTATACATTGAAGCGGAACTCAACGCCGTCTCCGCACCTAAATTGGCAGGCCCCGCCGTCGCAATTCATCACCGATCGGCCCGGCGCGCCAGTTGTTGTCGTAGACGCTGACCTGAACTCGCAATGCGGCCGGATGACCGACGAGCTCTGCAGGCAGTCGCGAGCTGCGCCCTCGGCTGTTACGGGCTATCGGGTACGACTCCGACAACACAAGTTCTTCCACGGGCAGGACGCCATTCAACCGTCGACGATGAACCGTCGCCACTGCCTCCCACGGCACCTGCAATTGGTACTTGTCACGCTGAACGACCAGCCCCGCCGAGGTCGGCGTGAGCGACCGTCGCCGAACGCGCGCGAGTGCGACCGCGAATATCACTGCAGCCGCGACGATCCCCAGTGCGATCCCGTCGCTCACGGGCCGGATGAACACCGCGACCAAGGCACCGAACAAGATCGGCGCAACCGCCGACGTCGCCAATGCGATAGGCCACCTGATCGGTATAGGCGGCCCCAGCGCGCTGGGGTACCACAACGGGTCGTCAGCGGGAATCATGCTGACTTCCTTCCTGGACGTGAACAATCATTCGTTTAGGCGCGCCGAGGCGCGGCACACATCAGCGCGCCCCTATCGGCCGCGACACCTCGCCAACGGTTCCGCCGTCCATCAGGTGCAGAAACCGGCCAGAGGATCCTCGACAAGTCAGGATTTCTGGTTGCCCGATGTTGCTTGGAAGCGGAATTCCACTACGTCGCCGTCGGCCATGATGTAGTCCTTGCCCTCGATGCGCGCCCGTCCGCGGGCGCGGGCCTCGGCGAGCGACCCCGCGTCGACGAGATCCTCATAAGAAACGATCTCCGCCTTGATGAAGCCGCGCTCGAAGTCGGTGTGGATCACACCGGCGGCCTGGGGCGCGGTGGCACCTCGCTTGATCGTCCACGCGCGCGCTTCCTTCGGGCCGGCGGTGAGGTAGCTTTGCAGCCCGAGCGTGTCGTAGCCGATGCGGGCGAGCTGGTCGAGGCCGGACTCCTGCTGCCCCATCGACTGCAGTAACTCCAGGGCCTCCGCGGCGTCCAGTTCGACCAACTCCGACTCCGTACGGGCGTCCATGAAGATTGCTTCGGCCGGGGCCACGAGGGCGCGCAGCTCGTCGGTCACCGACGTGTCCGCGATCTCGTCCGGGTCCACGTTGAACACGTAGAGAAACGGCTTGGCCGTCAGCAGGCTCAGCTCGCGAAGCAGTTCCCGGTCCAGACCGGCAGCGAAAATCGTCTGCCCCGCGCCGAGCACCCGTTCGGCCTCGCGGGCCGCGTCGAGCAGCGGCTGTCGGTCCTTGCGCAGCCGAGCCTCCTTCTCCAACCGTGGGATGGCCTTCTCGACGGTCTGCAGGTCAGCCAGGATCAGCTCGGTGTTGATCGTGTCCAGGTCGTCCTTGGGCGAGACGGCACCTTCGACGTGGACGACGTCCGGATCGGTGAAGGCGCGGATGACCTGGCAGATGGCGTCGGCCTCACGGATATGAGCGAGGAACTGGTTGCCCAGGCCCGCGCCCTGGCTCGCGCCTTTGACGATGCCGGCGATGTCGACGAACGAGACGGTCGCCGGCACGATCTTGGTCGAGTTGAAGATCTTCGCGAGAACTTCGAGGCGTTGATCCGGCACACCGACCACGCCGACGTTGGGCTCGATCGTGGCGAACGGGTAGTTGGCCGCGAGCACGTCGTTCTTGGTCAGCGCGTTGAACAGGGTGGACTTGCCGACGTTGGGCAGGCCGACGATGCCGATGCTGAGCGCCACGAGCCGCCAGTCTAGGTGCTCGGGTTGCGCCGCGCGTCGCTCGCCGAAATTGTCGGACGCCGGTGTCAGCATCGAGCCATGACCGTCACCACCGTCGTGCTCGTCCTCGTCGTGGCTGTGCTCGCAGCCGGGGCGGGCGCCGCCCTTGCCTGGGTCTCCGCTACGCGCCGGGCCGAGGACCAACTGCAGGCCGCCCGCGCGGACGGAGTCCGTCTGCAGGCGATTCTGGACTCGGAGCGGACCGCCGCACGTGAGCGGGAGCAGCGATTGGAACGAACCGACGAGCAGCTGCGCGAGACCTTCGGCGCCCTGTCCAACGAGGCGTTGGCCCGGAACTCCGAGGCGTTGTTGCAACTGGCCGAGACCCGCCTGGCCACCGCCCGCGCGAGCGCGCAGGGCGATCTCACCGAGCGCCAGCAGGCGATCGAGGCCCTCGTGACGCCGATGCGGGAATCCTTGACGCAGGTCCAGCAGCAGCTCCAGTCCGTTGAACGCAGCCGGGCCAGTTCGGAATCAGCCTTACGTGAGCATCTGACCGGCATGCGGCAGTCGTCGGAACAGTTGCGGCTGGAAACCTCGGCGCTGGTCACCGCCCTGCGCGCGCCGCAGGTGCGCGGACGCTGGGGTGAGTTACAGCTGGAGCGCACGGTCGAGGCGGCCGGAATGGCCGAGCACGTCGACTACACCACCCAGGTCACCGCCACCGGGCCGGACGGCGCGGTGCGTCCGGATCTCATCGTTCACCTGGTCGGCGGCAAATGCGTCGTCGTCGACTCGAAAGTCGCCTTCAGCGCCTACCTCGAGGCCATGGAAGCGGCTGATGAATCGGTGCGCGCGGCACGGTTCAAGGCGCACGCTCGCCACCTGAAGGCGCACATCGATTCGCTGGCAGCGAAGTCGTACTGGGAGCACTTCACGCCGAGCCCGGAGTTCGTCGTCTGCTTCGTGCCGGCCGACGCGTTCCTGGACGCGGCCTTGCGCGAGGACCCCACACTGCAGGAGCACGCGTTCGCGCACAACGTCATCCTGGCCACGCCGTCCACGTTGATCGCGCTACTGCGCACGGTGGCCTACACCTGGCGGCAGGAGGCGTTGGCCCGCAATGCCGCTGACGTCCACCGCCTCGGCCGCGAGCTGTACCAGCGGTTGTCGACGATGGGCGGCCACATCGACAAGTTGGGTCGGGCGCTGGGCAGCGCCGTCGGTTCCTACAACCAGACGGTCGCCTCGCTGGAAAGCCGGGTTTTCGTCGCCGCACGGCGGATGACCGACCTGAAGGTCGTCGAGCCCGGCACTGCCCTTAAAACGCCCGACCAGCTCTCCGAGACCGCGCGCACGACCCAGATCCCAGAGTTAGCCGAGCAACGCGTCGTGTCACTTGCTAAACCACGGGGAGTAATCGGGCAGACGGACCTGCTAGGAGCGGCCGAACTGGAAGTCCCCAGGGCGTCCGGCAGCTGAGAGTCCGGCAAGCCATTCCGGTGTATCGCCGCTGCTCAGCGCATCGACCGGTAGATTGACCCCGAAGTAGACGGCTGCGCACTTCGGCGCCGCCGCGCGCCCGGTGGCTGCAGAGTCGCCGACGCTTCCGCCGAAGGAGCAGCCACCCCGTGGATACACCGGTCTCGAGATCGCGTGGTCCTCAGGGCGGCGACCGACGGGGCGGGCACGCCTACGACGCGAACGCCTACGCCTCAGAGGCCCAGCGTTATCGGCCGCGGACGGACGGCGAGCTGCTCGAGTGGGACGACACCACCACGCATGTCGCCGGCGGCCGGCGGGCTCCGGAGTCCGGACCGCCTCCCCGCGGTCGGCGGGCGCCCGCCGACCGCGACCCGGTCGAACGCGGCCTCCCACCTGGCGCGGCGACTGCCCGTCGCACCCGTCACCGGCAATCCGCGTACGGAGCCCCGGGGTGGGCCGCGCTGATCGTCCTGCTCGTCATCGCGGGCATCGGCGGCATCATCGACACCGCCGGGGGCAACTCCGTCAAGGGCGCGTTCAACATCTCGCTGGTCGTCGCCTCGGTCATTGCGATCCTCATCGTGCGCCACCGCAACATGTTTACGATCGTCGTCGCACCGCCGCTGGTCTACCTGTTCGCGTCGGTCGCCATGCTGTGGGCGCGCGGGGGACTGCACAACCGCAAGGTCCTGATCGATTCGGCCGCCGATTGGCTGGTCTACGGCTTTCCCGCGATCGCCGGCGCCACCGCCGCTGTCCTCATCGTCGCGGGAATCCGGCTCATCACCCGGCGTTGATCGACCTCGCCTGACCGCTATTCGGCGCTGGCTCGACGCTCTCGCAGGCTGCGCCGAATCTCCTGGGGCAGTGCGAAGCTGAGCCGTTCCTCGACGTGACTGACCTCGTCGACGTCGGCGAATCCACGCGCGGCCAGATGCTCCATTGCCCCCGTCACTAGAATCTCCGGCACCGAAGCGCCCGAGGACAGGCCGACCGTGCTGACGTCCATCAGCCACGCATCGTCGATCGCGTCCGAATTCTCGACCAGGTAGGCCGCGGGCGCACCCGCGGCGCGCGCGACCTCGACCATGCGGACCGAGTTGGACGAGTTGGCCGAACCGACGACGAGGAACAGATCGACCTGCGGCGCGATCAGCTTGACCGCGGCCTGGCGATTCTGCGTCGCGTAGCAGATGTCGTCCGACGGTGGTGATTCCAACAGCGGGAATCGCTCGCGCAGGGCGTCGACCGTCTGCAGCGTCTCGTCGACCGACAGCGTCGTCTGCGACAGCCAGACCACCTTGTCAGCGTCGCGCACGTCGACCGAGGCCACGCCCTCCGGGCCGTCGACCAGATGGACGTTGGCCGGCGCCTCACCGCTGGTGCCGATGACTTCCTCGTGACCCTCGTGGCCGATCAGCAAGATGTCGTAGTCGGCGGCGGCGAAGCGTCGCACTTCCTGGTGCACCTTCGTCACGAGCGGGCAGGTGGCATCGATCGTGCGCAGTCCGCGCTGCTCCGCCTCGGCGTAGACACTCGGCGCCACCCCGTGGGCGGAGAAGACGACTGTCGCCTGCTCGGGCACCTCGTCGGTCTCGTCGACGAAGATCGCCCCCTTGGCCTCCAGCGCCCGGACCACGTGCAGGTTGTGCACGATTTGCTTGCGCACGTAGACGGGCGCGCCGTAAAGGTCGAGCGCACTCTCGACGGCCTGTACGGCCCGGTCGACGCCGGCGCAATAGCCCCGCGGTCGCGCCAGCAAGACGCGTTTGGCCGCTGAGCGTTCAGCCGCCACGGGAGTGCCGGCCGCGGGGCTGGTCGCCTGATCGATTGCCACACCACGATGGTACGGACCGGGGGGCATGCGGCAGGCTGGTGGCATGAGTCCTGATCTCAGTTTCCGCGGCGGGACGGGTGAGCGCGGATGAGTCAATTGCCCACTCCCCTGCGAGCTGCCCTGGGCCTGGTGGCCACCGTGATCCAAGACGGCCGCGGATTGCCGGAAAAGGCGCTGGAGCTACCGGTGTTGGCCGTAAGCACCGCATTGCAGGTGTCGCTTCGGGCCCAGCAACGCTACGCCGCGCTGACCGTACGCGGCGACGAACTGCTGACCCAACTGCGCGGCGGGGCACCGGACGAACCGCCAGCCTGGGCCACTTTCGACGACGAGGCCGCCACATCCGCCGACGCGGACGTCACCGCCAGCGCAGGCACCGCCGCGAGCTCGGCCGCAGCTACTGCTCCGGCCGAGGCCGCGGTGGCGGCCAAGGTTGCTACCGCGGCGAAGGTGGGCACGGCGGCCAAGCTGGCTACCGCGGCCAAGTCCGGGCCCGCTAAGAAGACGAGCAAGCCGACCGGGACGAAAGCCACTGCCAAGAAGCTGAGCGGCGCGAAGTCGAGCCCGGCCGTGGCGGCCGACACGAACGGGATCGGACCCGCACCGGTCGCGGGGGCGCCGACCCGGACCGTGCGGGTCGACGACGAGTTCGTCGAGGACGAGTTGCCCGAGATCCCCGGCTCGCTCAGCAGCCTCCGACCGAAGCCGGGCGGGCACTCGAGCTGATGGCCCGGCTCGAGACAACGGCCGACGCACCGGTACCGGTACGCGTCGTCGCCCAGAAGATCGGCGAGTGGATCAACCGTCTGGGTGAGGTTTGGATCGAGGGCCAGATCGCACAGCTGAGCCGCCGCCCGGGCGTGAACACTCAGTTCCTGACGCTGCGCGACACCGACGCCAGCATCTCGCTGACCGTCACCTGCGCGCGCGGCGTGCTGCCGGACAGCATCGAGGAAGGATCCCGTGTCGTCCTGCGAGCCCGACCGGACTACTACATCGAACGCGGCACGCTGAGCCTGCGGGCCACCGAGATTCGGCCGGTCGGCCTGGGCGAGTTGTTGGCCGCACTCGAACGATTGAAGAAGCTGCTTGCGGCGGAAGGCCTGTTCGCCGCCGACCGGAAACGTCGGCCGCCGTTCCTGCCCCGACAGATCGGGCTGGTGACCGGGCGGGCCAGTGCCGCCGAACGCGACGTCGTCGAGAACGTCCGCCGCCGCATGCCGACCGCCCGATTCCGGATCGTCAACGTCGCCGTGCAAGGCGCATCGGCCGTCAACGAGGTCGTCGACGCCGTCGAACGGCTCGACGCGGATCCACACGTGGACGTGATCGTGATCGCGCGCGGTGGTGGCAGCGTCGAGGATCTGCTTCCGTTCAGTAACGAGTCGTTGCTGCGGGCGGTCGCGGCGGCCCGGACGCCGGTGATCAGCGCGATCGGGCATGAGACGGACGCTCCATTGCTCGACCTGGTCGCCGACGTCGCCGCGTCCACACCGACCGACGCCGCCCGTCGCGTCGTGCCCGACATCGCCGCGCAACTGGGCGAACTGCACGCCTTGCGGTCACGCGTCCGGCAGGCCGTCCAACGTCGGCTTTCGGACGAGTCGCGACTGATGGCGGGACTGCCGGAGCGGCTGCGCGCGGTCGTGCACGCTCGGCTGACGCGTGATGCCGTCGCGGTCGCCGACGCCCGCGATCGGACGCGGCGGCGCACCTCAGCGATTCTGACCGCGGCATCCGCCGACGTCGTCCACCTGAGCGCTCGCGTTCGTAGCCTGTCGCCGCAAGCCACCCTCGACCGTGGGTACGCCGTCGTCACCCGGCACAGTGACGGCATGCTCGTCCGCGACGCCGACCAAGCCGACTCGCGGCTGCGGGTGCGAGTCGCTCGGGGCGAGTTCGCGGCCGACCCGCTGCTCGGGTCCGATGCATCGACGCCGGTAGGGTCATCGACACCATGAAGTCAAGATCATGACCGGGACTGACGACGCCGACCCGATCAGCTACGAGGCCGCGCGAACCGAACTGGCCGAGATCGTCAAGCAACTCGAGTCCGGCGGTCAAAGTCTCGAGGAGTCGCTCGCGCTGTGGGAGCGCGGCGAGCGTCTGGCCGACCTGTGCCAACAGTGGCTCGACGGTGCCGCCGCCCGTCTGGACGAGGCGATCGCCGCGCACGACGCCGACGATGCCGGACCCCGCGAGTAGCCAGGCGGTAGTGCATCCGAAACCTGCGGCTGGCAAGCTCACGATGCGGCGCGATGCGATGCCGCTGGGCGAGTCGCGGAGGCGATGCATGAGCATGGATCTCACTGAGAGTTTCGATCCTGGGCCGCCGGCTGCCGCGGCCGGACCGTACGGGATCCCAGACGAACTCGCCGTGCACGGACTCGCGCCGGACCGCAACATCGCGCTCGAGCTGGTCCGGGTAACCGAGTCCGCCGCGATCGCCGCCGGGCCTTGGGTCGGGCGGGGCGACAAGAACGGCGGGGACGGCGCCGCGGTCGACGCGATGCGCCGACTGATCGGCACGGTCTCGATGCGCGGCACGGTGGTGATCGGTGAAGGCGAGAAGGACAACGCGCCGATGCTGTTCAACGGCGAACAGGTCGGCGACGGCACCGGGCCCGAGTGCGACGTCGCGGTCGATCCGATCGACGGCACAACGCTGATGGCCAAGGGGATGCCCAATGCACTCGCGGTGATCGCGGTGTCCGAACGCGGCAGCATGTTCGACCCCTCCGCCGTCTTCTATATGGACAAGATCGCCACCGGTCCGGATGCCGCCGACGTGATCGATATCAACGCGCCGGTGGCCGTGAACATCGCCAACGTCGGCAAGGCCAAGGGAGGACGTGCCGAGGACGTCACCGTCTGCATCCTCGATCGACCACGTCACGAGCAACTGGTCGCCGAGGTGCGCGCCGCCGGGGCCCGCATCCGCTTCATCAACGACGGCGATGTCGCCGGCGCGATCGCGGCTGCCCGCGAAGGCACCGGCGTCGACCTGTTGCTCGGCATCGGTGGCACGCCGGAAGGCATCATCGCCGCGGCGGCGCTGCGCTGCATGGGCGGCGCGATCCAGGCCAAGCTCTGGCCGCGGGACGAGGACGAGCGCCGCGAAGCGTTGGACGCCGGCCATGATTTGTCAGCGGTGCTCACCACGACAGATCTCGTCCGCGGCGAGAACATCTTCTTCAGCGCCACGGGAATCACTGACGGCGATCTGCTGCGCGGCGTTCACTATCGTGGCAATTCGGTGGAGACGACGTCACTGCTCATGCGCTCGAAATCAGGCACGATCCGCGTGCTCAGCTCCGTTCACCAGCGAGCCAAGTTGCAGGCATACTCCACGGGAGAGCGACTCAGCTGAGCCGCCCACGGTCAGTCGCGAAGGAGCGCAGCCGCCATGATGGTGGTCACCACGAACGAGATCGACGGCTGGGAAATTCAACGGGTGTGCGGTGAGGTCTTCGGTCTCACCGTCCGATCGCGCAACGTCTTCTCGCAGGCCGGCGCCGGCATCAAGTCGATGTTCGGCGGTGAGCTGCAGGGCATGACCAAGAACCTGACCGAAAGCCGCAACGAGGTCATGGGACGCATGCTCGAAGCCGCGCGGGCGCGCGGCGGCAACGCGGTGATCGGCATGCGCTTCGACACCTCCGAGATGGGTGACACCTGGACGGAGATCTGCGCGTACGGCACGGCCGTCGTCGCCATACCCGTCACCGAGGCAGCCCGGCAGACCGCCGCCCAGCTCGGCTACGGCCAGGTGCAGCAGCCGCAGGGACCGCCGCCAAACCAACCGCCGCCGGCACAAGCGCAGCACGGACAGCCGCCCCAGGGTCCCCCTCCCGGCCAGCAACCCTGGCAGCCCACCAGCGGCCTACCGGGGCAGCCGAGTCAGTTCGGTCCGCCGCCCGGACACGGGCAGCCGCCTCAGGGTCCGCCGCCTCAGGGTCCGCCGCCTCAGGGTCCCCCTCCCGGCCAGCCGAGCCAGTCGTGGCAGCAGCCGGCACAGGGCCAGCCGGTACAGGGGCAGCCGGCACCGGGTCAGCCGGCACCGGGTCAGTCCGGCGGCAACGAGGGCGAGCAGCCCCGTTCCATCTGGAACCAGCCCAACCCGTAAGCGATCCGCTCAGCGCATGACCCATGCGCTGAGCTGGTCGTCGTCGAGCAGTAGATCGAAGCACTGCTCGGCGGCGCCGATTCCGGGAGCCAGCTCATCGAAGCGAGCCGGAATCAGCGACGGGGGGTCGCCGCGACGAAAGCTCATCAGACCGGCGACGTAGGCATCGTGCAGTGGACGGCTCCCGAGTTCGAGCAGGTCTCGCGCAAAGCCGCCGAGGATCACGACCTCGGGGTCGAGCGCGTTCACCAGACCGGCGACACCGCGACCGAGTTCGGCGCTGACCTGCTCGACTGCGTCGATCGCCGGGACGACCCCGGCACTCGCGGCGGCCAGCACGCCCCGCACATAGGTGACCTCGTGCGCGTGTTTGGGATCCGGCTCGCCCCGCAGCCGCGCCAGCGAGTGCGCGTCGAGTGAGGTGTTCCAGCAGCCGAACGCGCCGCACACGCAACGCCGCGACCGATCCCCGAAGGGCAGATGCCCGAACTCGCCGGCCAGCCCGTTGGCGCCGCCGACGACTCCACCGGCGTCGACAACCGCCCCACCGAGGCCGGCCTCGATGAACAGGTAGAGCGAAGTCCTCGCCGTCGCGGCGGCACCGCGCCGCGCCTCGGCGAGCGCGGCGAAGCTGGCGTCGTTTCCGGCGAGCAGCGGCAGGGCGCAAGAGGCACCAGCACACAGCTGGTTCAGCTCGACGCCGTGCCATTCGAGTCCCGGCGCCTGAAGCACGCGGGTGCCGCCAACCGTCCCCGGAACCGACACCGCGATTGCCCGTATCCGGTCGGGAAACGCCTCCTGGTTCGCGGTGATCGCCGCCGCGATCGCGCGCAAAGTCGAGCGCGCCGAGCGGTGATTGCTGCCCGCGGTCTCGCCCAACGTACGTCCGCCCAACTCGACCGCGGTAACGCGCCAACCCTCGTGGGCGATCACGACGGCGAGCGCGAGCGGGCCATCTGGGTGCGCCGTGAGCGCGGTAGTCGGTCGACCCCGAGCCCCGCTGGGCGCGGTGGGTGATTCGGAAAGAAGGTGTTGACCGGTCAATCGCGCCGTCAGCTCGGCGATCAACCCGGTGCCCATACCGAGCGTGCGAGCCGCGTCCGCCCGCGTGATCCCCGGCTGCTGGTGGACGAGGCGCAGCAGGGTCGCGGCTCGTGATCGAGTCGGCACCGGCCACCTCCGTTTATGCTCGCAAGCCGAGTATAAATAGTGCTCGTGACGACGGACGGCGCGGCGACCAGGCGGCGACCGAGCTGGGCTCTCGGAGCGCTGGCCGCGGCAGCGTTCTGTTACGTCTCGGCCGAGACGCTACCGATCGGACTACTGCCGAGGATCTCGACCGGCCTTTCGGTCAGTCACTCCCAGGTCGGCCTGCTGTTGACCGCATACGCCGCGGTCGCGGGAGTGACCGCGATTCCACTCACGGCCTTGACGACACACCTGCCGCGTCACCGGCTGATGGTGGCCCTCGTGGTCGTCTTCGCGGTCTCGCAGCTGGCGACTGCGTTCGCTCCGAACTACGCATTCCTCATGGCGGCCCGTCTGCTGTGTGCGGTGGCGCACGGAGTCTTCTGGTCGATCATCGCGCCGATCGCGGCCCGGCTCGTGCCACCGGGTCAGGCCGGACGCGCCACCGCCATCGTCTTCGTCGGTAATTCACTCGCCGTGGTCGTCGGCGTCCCGCTGGGCACGGCGCTGGGAACGCTCGCCGGCTGCCGGGTGGCCATGGGCACTATCGGTGTCATCGGCACGTTGGCCGTCGCGGCGTTGGCCGCACTGCTACCGCCGATGACGGCCGAGCCAGGGCCGGCGGTGGCCCGCCTTCGCGCTGTCCCCGCCGTCTTCACCAACCTCCGTCTCACCCTCGTGTGCATAGTGACGGTGGTCCTGGTCATCGGTGACTTCACGGCGTACGCATACACCTCACTGCTCGTGCAGCGCTCGTCCGGTCTTACCGGAACGGGCCTCGCCGTCGTACTGCTCGGCTATGGAGCGGCGGGAGTGCTCGGCAACGTGTTCGCGGGGGCCTTCCTGGACCGGCAGCCCGGCCCGACGCTGCTCGGCGCAACCGGCGGCGTCGCCGTCGCACTGTCGCTGCTGGCGTTCGGCCGCGGAACGCCGGTCACCGTGCTCGCCCTGGTGATCTGGGGCGCCAGCTTCGTCGCCGTCCCGTCCTGCCTGCAGACCGCGGTGCTGCGCGTCGCCTCGGACGCGGCTGATACCGCCTCGGCGGTGTACGTCGTCGCGTTCCAGATGGGAATCGGTGGCGGGGCCCTGGTGGGTGGGCTGCTCGTCAGTGCCGGTGCGCTCTGGCTGCTGCCGCTGATCGCCGCCGCCGGCGCGGTCGCCGCCACCGCGACGATCGCCGCTGCTGGCTGGACCTTCACCGGCCGCGCCTCCGTGGCGCAGGCCACGCCGGATTCGCTGTCCCCGACCTCGGTCTGAGGGGTTCACTTAGGGTTGCGTTCACCGTCACCGCAGCCGAGGAGTGCGAGCCGCCCATGTCCGACACGGAATACCGCATCGAGAAAGACTCAATGGGCGAGGTCCGGGTCCCGGCGTCGGCCAAATGGCGCGCGCAGACACAGCGCGCGATCGAGAACTTTCCGATCTCCGGCGACCCGATCGAACCGACGCTGATCGCGGCCCTGGCGCAGATCAAGGGCGCAGGTGCGCGCGTGCGGGCCCGCCGAGGGCTGCTCGATCAGGCCAAGGCCGATGCGATCGCCGCCGCCGCCGCAGAGGTCGCGCGGGGCGAGTGGAACGACGAATTCCCGCTCGACGTGTTCCAGACGGGTTCCGGGACGTCGTCGAACATGAACGCCAACGAGGTGCTGGCCTCCCTCGCGGCTGAGCGACTCGGCGCCGCCGTGCACCCGAACGACGACGTCAACGATCCGCTGTCGTCCAATGACCAGTTCCCCTCGGCGATCCACGTGGCGGCGACCGGCGGCGTCATCAATGACCTGGTTCCCGCTCTCGACCAGTTGGCCGCCTCGCTCGAGGCGAAGGCCAAAGAGTTCGCGACTGTGGTCAAGTCCGGACGCACGCACCTGATGGACGCGACACCGGTGACCCTCGGCCAGGAATTCAACGGCTACGCCTCCGCCGTCCGGTACGGCATCGAACGGCTCAACGCCGCGCTGCCGCGAGTGGCCGAACTGCCGCTAGGTGGCACCGCGGTCGGCACGGGCATCAACGCGCCGGTGGGTTTTGCGGCCGACGTGATCGAACTGCTGGCGAGCGAGACCGGCCTTCCGCTCACCGAGGCGCGGGATCACTTCGAAGCCCAGGGCGCGCGGGACGGGCTGGTCGAGCTCTCGGGCGTGCTGCGGACGGTCGCCGTCGGCCTGAACAAAATGAGCAACGACATTCGCTGGATGGGATCGGGACCGCGTACCGGCTTGACCGAGCTGTTCCTGCCCGATCTGCAGCCGGGCAGCTCCATCATGCCCGGCAAGGTGAATCCCGTGCTTTGCGAGGCGGTCTGCCAGGTCGTGGCCCAGGTCGTCGGCAACGACGCGGCGATCGCGTGGGGCGGCGCCAACGGCACGTTCGAACTGAACGTGATGTTGCCGGTGATGGCGCACAACGTGTTGCAGTCGATCAGCCTGCTGGCCAACGTGTGCCGGGTGTTCGCCGCCAAATGCGTGGACGGAATCACCGCCAATGTCGAGCGTTGCCTCGAATACGCCGAGAGTTCTCCCTCGATCGTGACGCCGCTCAACCACTACGTCGGGTACGACGAGGCAGCCAAAATCGCCAAGCAGGCGTTGGCCGAGCGCAAGACGATCCGTCAGGTCGTGATCGAGCGCGGCCACGTTCCCGGCGCTATCACCGAGGAGAAGTTGGATGAGGTGCTCGACGTCCTGTCGATGACCCATCCCGGGCCGGCCTGATGAGCAGCGTCCTGCCCGAGATCGACGCGAAGCTGGAACGGTGGCTGCTGCATCAGCCGATGTTCTTCGTGGGAACCGCGCCGCTGTCGGCCGAGGGCCACGTCAACGTTTCACCCAAGGGTATGGCGGGCACGTTCGCCGTTCTCGAACCGTCGCGAGTCGCGTACCTCGACTACTTCGGCAGCGGGGTCGAGACGGTGGCGCACCTGCGGGAGAACGGTCGGATCGTGCTGATGTTCAGCGCATTCACCGGCCCCCCGAAAATCGTCCGGCTGCACGGGCGCGGTCATGTGACCGTCGAAGGCG
>JAFAWL010000376.1 GCA_019241805.1 Actinomycetota bacterium | reverse complement strand
CGTCATAACCGCGGGGCGGCTTATCGCTGGCACCGAATCCGCGAAGGTCCGCTGCCACCGCACGAAAGCCGGCGTCGGCCAGATCTGTCACCTGCCGGTGCCAGGTCCACCAGAACTGCGGAAAGCCGTGCAGCAACAACACGAGCGGCCCCGTGCCCGCCTCGACGACGTGCAACGCAATGCCGTTCGCGCGCACCGTGCGATGGGTCCACGGTCCGTCGATGCGGACGACCGACTCGTCGGCTCCGGCCCGCCGAGACATGGGCTACCCGGCTCCGCCGCGATGGGTCAGCGCTTCGACCGTGCTCTTGGTGGTGGCGATGGTGCGCTCCGGCGGTCTGATCTTCTTCAGCTTCCGGATGCCGAGCAGCGCGGCGACTGCCGCGCAGACGAGCATGAAACCGAACACGATCGCGAACGCGGCCCAGCGCCACAAACCGGCCCAGGCGATGATTTCGGCGATCCCGAAGAAGAAGAAGAACAGTGAGAAGAGCGCGATCACCCCGGCGATCGAGAGCAGAACCGCGCCGATACCGAGCTTCTTGACCGACGACGAGAGCTCGATCTTGGCCAGCTCGATCTCACCGTGCACGACGGCTGACAGGTGCGTCGAGACGTCCTTGACCAGCTCCCCGATCGACGGGTCGGTACCCGTCGAGATCCCCGTCGAGTCAGCGGTCATCGCCTCGGCTCCTTCCGATCGGGACGCGGGTGCAGGCACAGATCATTGCAGCCCGCGCTGATCGGGGCGACGGCCGGCTGTTGATCAATCTCAATCCTCGGCCGCCGCGGTGGGCAGCTTGGCCTGGATCAGATCCATCACCGAGGAGTCGGCCAAGGTCGTGACGTCTCCGAGCTGGCGGTTCTCGGCGACGTCCCGGAGTAACCGCCGCATGATCTTTCCACTGCGCGTCTTCGGCAGCTCGGGTACCAGCATGATCTGGCGGGGTTTCGCGATCGGGCCGATCTCGGTGGCGACGTGATCCCGCAACTGCCGGACCAGCAGCTCGCCCTCGTCGGAATCGCCGCCGCCGCGCAGGATGACGAAGGCGACGATCGCCTGACCCGTCGTGGGGTCCGTAGCCCCGACGACGGCCGCCTCGGCGACCCGCGGATGCGAGACGAGCGCCGACTCGACCTCCGTCGTCGAGATGCGGTGACCGGATACGTTCATGACGTCGTCGACCCGGCCCAGCAGCCAGAGGTCGCCGTCCTCGTCCTTCTTGGCGCCGTCACCGGCGAAGTAGTAGCCCTGCTCGGGGAAGCGTGACCAGTACGTCTCGGTGTACCGCGCGTCGTCACCCCAAATCCCACGCAACATCGAAGGCCACGGCTCGGTGAGCACGAGGAATCCGCCGCCGCCGTTCGGAACCGGTCGACCCTCGTTGTCGACAACGTCGGCACCGATGCCTGGTAGCGGACGGGTCGCCGAACCCGGCTTGGTCGAGGTCACGCCCGGCAACGGGCTGATCATGATGGCCCCCGTCTCGGTCTGCCACCACGTGTCGACCACCGGCGTCCGATCGCCGCCGATGACCTTGCGGTACCAGATCCACGCCTCGGGGTTGATCGGCTCCCCGACGCTACCGAGCAGGCGCAGCGACGAGAGGTCGTGCTGGGCCGGTATGTCGCTGCCCCACTTCATGAATGTGCGGATCGCTGTCGGCGCACAGTAGAGGATCGACACCCGATACTTGGCGATGAGCTCCCACCATCGACCCCTGTGCGGGGTGTCGGGCGTTCCCTCGTACATGACGACGGTCGCTCGATTCGACAGCGGCCCGTAGACGATGTAGCTGTGACCGGTGACCCAACCGATGTCGGCGGCACACCAATAGACGTCGGAGTCGGGCTTGAGGTCGAACACCGCGTGATGCGTGTAGCTGACCTGGGTGAGATAGCCACCCGTGGTGTGCAGGATCCCCTTGGGTTTGCCCGTCGTGCCCGACGTGTAAAGGATGTAGAGCGGATGCTCGGCGTCATGGGCCGGCGCCTCGTGCTTAGCCGGCTGCCGCTCCAACGCCTCCGCCCACCTGACGTCGCGACCGTCGACCCAGTCGATCTCCTGACCGGTCCGCACCACTACCAGTACGTGCTCGACGGTGGTGCGACCTTTGGCCAGCGCCTCGTCGACGGCTGGTTTCAACGCCGACGGCGCTCCCCGTCGATAACCGCCGTCACTGGTGATGACGAGCTTGGCTTCGGCGTCGACGATGCGGTCGTAAAGCGCCTGACTGGAGAAGCCGCCGAAAACGACACTGTGTGGAGCGCCGATCCGCGCGCATGCCAGCATGGCGACGACCGCTTCGGGAATCATCGGCAAGTAAATGGCGACGCGGTCGCCCTTCTCGATGCCAAGTTCGGTGAGCGCGTTCGCCGCTCTGCACACCTGCTCGAGCAACTCGGCGTAGGTGATGGTTCGCGTGTCACCCGGTTCGCCCTCGAAATGAATCGCGACCTGCTCGCCGTGACCGGCGGCAACATGACGATCGACGCAGTTGACGCTCGCATTGAGGGTGCCACCGACGAACCACTTCGCGAACGGTGGGCGCCATTGAAGCACCTCGCTCCAGGGCGATTCCCACTGGAGCCGCTGCGCCTGCTCCGCCCAGAAGACCAGACGATCGGCTTCGCTCTGCTCGTAGGTCGCGGCGCCGACGTTCGCCGAAGCGGTGAAGTCCCTCGGCGGCTCGAACCGCCGCTGTTCGTGCAGCAGATTGGACAGCGTCTCGGAGCTATCGGTCATGCGTGCGTGCCTCCGCGCGGCGTGGTGGTGCCGGTTCCACCGATCACATGGCACCGTATCTGGTCTCAAAGCGGGGGTGAACAGGCCGGCAGAGTTCGCCCGGCGGCTCGTCGCCAGCGCTCAGTTGGTCGGTAGCGTGCCAGGGTGGCCGATCCGCTGCAGCCGTTGCTCGAGTTGGCCGGAGTGGCCGACTCGGTGGGCGCCGCCCGTGCGGCCGTCGACGCACTGCTCAACCACCGCACGCTTCGACGCCGATCGGCCGATGTGTCGGCCGAGTCCGCGCTGCGGGGCGCGTGGGCTTCCGCGGCGCTGGCCGGCGCCCGGTACGAACTCGACGACGTTCGCTCCGGAGCGGCGAGGGCGCTGCGTGATCCGGTGTTGCAAGGGGCGCTGCGGTCACAGGCCGAGATCGCGTCGTTGACCGAGACGTGGAACCGCGCGCCCCGCCAGGCGCTGGCGCGGCTGCACGTGCTCGCCGCGGCCGATCTGCTGGCCGACCGGTCGGCGCTGGGTCGCCCGACTGCGGGGTCGGCGGCGCGGCTGGACACGTTGACGGCGACCCTGACCGCGACGTCCGCCCCGGCGGTGATCGTCGCGGCGCTCGTGCAAGCCGAAATCCTGTCGTTGGACGCGTTCGCGCCGGCGTCGGGAGTCGTCGCCCGGGCCGCCGCCCGTCTGACGTTGATCGATCGAGGGCTCGACCCCCGCTCGCTGGTCGTGATCGAGGTTGGCCACCGCGAGCAGGCTGGCGAGATGATCGAAGCGCTCGCGGCGTATCGACGGGGTGATGCCGAGGGTGTCGGGCAATGGATTCGGCATTGCGCGGCAGCGGTGATCGCCGGCGCCCAGGAGTCGATCGCAATCTGTGAATCGCTGGGCCGCCGGTAATCGGCCGGAGGGCGTTGGCACCCAACCAATTTCCCGCACAAACGGCGGCGCCATCGAAATTGCGAATAAACGGCGGCGCCGGGGTCCTGGCCGCGGCGCCGCCGAGTGGTCGGACAGTCGCCCAGGTGACCATGCGTGCATCGGGCTGCCTGTCGGACGCGGACCGATCGGTCCGCGGCGACTCACCTGTGGCGTGGTGGAAACGCCGCGTGGGTGCCAGGGCGACTGCACCGGGACGACACGCGCTGGGGGCTGGACCGCCATCGACGCGAATCGTCCGCTGCACTCATTGGACGCTGACGGGGCCGAACACACAAGGGGCGCGCACGTTGTAATTCATGGCCGATCCACGGTCGGCACCACAGTGCCGTCCAACGTCGATCAGCTCGTGCGACGCCCCATTCGCCGCGAGACATGCCAGGCCACACCCGCGGTCGCGGCGCCGGCGCACGCTATCCCGACGGTGGCGGCGGCATTGCGTGGTTGCCGGATGCGCTCGCGCAGCGGCACCCCGATGCTGAACACGAGGGTCGGCCAGCCCCGCTCATTGGCCAGCTTGCGCAGGGCGCGATCGGGATTGACCGCCGACGGATGCCCGACCGCCTCCAGCATCGGCACATCGG
>JAFAWL010000188.1 GCA_019241805.1 Actinomycetota bacterium | reverse complement strand
TCAGCCGCGAGCACGGCCCGTCGGCCGGAGTCGTCGTCGCGGACGCGGCACTGCGCCGCGGGATCAGCGGCGAGCAGCTGCAGGCCGTGATCGCACAGCAGCGGTCATGGCCGGGTGCTGCCCGCGCGCGTCGTGTACTCGCGTTGTGCGACGGACGGTCGGAGTCTCCGCTGGAGTCACTGAGTCGGCTACGAATGATCGACAGCGGCCTGCCGGCACCCACGCTGCAGGCCGAGATCGGTGACTTGCGCGGCACGTTCATCGCCCGGGTCGACTTCTACTGGGACGGTTACGGCATCGTCGGCGAGGCCGACGGCGCCGCCAAGTACACCGAGCTGCGTGTGCTTCTCGCCGAGCAACGGCGGCAGAACCTGTTGAGTGAGATGGGGTTGGTCGTCGTTCGCTGGGGCTGGTCCGACCTGGCGGCCTTCGACGTCGTCGCCGACCGCTTTCGGCGGGCGACCGCGCGTGGTCTCGCACCATCCAGCCGCGCCCGAGGTTGGAGTGTGCTGAGCGATCTGTGCCCGACTAGACCGTGGCCCAACTCGAGTAGTCGGAGTCAGCGGTGACGACGTAGCCCCGTTCCGCCCGCACCTTGCACTCGTTGTGTAGGTGAACTCGCCCCGCAGACGCTGCTGGAAACCCACGCAACGCGTGCAAAGTAGCTAGTACGACCGGTCGGCGCGGTACGAGGGGGTTGGGGGGGCACGGCCGGCGCGGTACGACGGGGCGGCCCGGACAGCTAACCCGCGGGTCGGCTGATGGAACCGTTAGGACGATCGCCGCCGGGCCCGCTGCTTCTCGCGGTCCTGCGCGGCCAGACTGACCTTGCGCAGCCGGACGGTGCCCGGCGTGACCTCGACGCATTCGTCGTCGCGGCAGAACTCCAGGGCCTGTTCCAGCGAGAGCACACGGTGCGGAATCAGCGGTACCAACACGTCGCCGGTCGAGGAGCGCATGTTGGTGAGCTTCTTCTCTTTGGTCGGGTTCACATCCATGTCGTCGGCCCGGGCATTCTCTCCGACGATCATGCCCTCGTACACCTCGGTGCCGGGCCCGACGAACATCGTGCCCCGATCCTGCAGGTTGGCCAAGGCAAACCCGGTCGTGGCCCCCCGCCGATCGGCGACCAGCGATCCCGTCGGACGAGTGCGGATGTCACCCGCCCAGGGCTCGTAGCCCTCGTGGATGTGGTGTAACAAGCCGGTGCCCCGTGTCTCGGTGAGGAACTCGGTGCGAAAGCCGATCAGCCCCCGAGCCGGAACCAGGTACTCCATCCGGATCCACCCGGTGCCGTGATCGACCATCTGCTCCAACCGGCCCTTGCGCAAGGCGAGTAGCTGGATCACCACGCCCTGGTACTCCGACGGCGCGTCGATGGTCAGCCGCTCCGTCGGCTCGTGAAGCTTGCCGTCGATCGTTCGCGTCACCACCTGGGGCTTACCGACGGTGATCTCGAAGCCTTCGCGCCGCATGATCTCGACGAGAATCGCCAATTGAAGTTCTCCGCGACCCTGCACCTCCCAGGTGTCGGGGCGGTCGGTCGGCTGGACCCGGATCGACACATTGCCGACCAGTTCGGCATCGAGCCGATTGATCACCTGCCGGGCCGTGAGCTTGTTACCCGACTCCCCCGCGAGCGGCGAGGTGTTGATCCCGATCGTCATCGAGATCGACGGCTCGTCGATCGTGATGACCGGAAGCGGACGGGCGTCGTCGGGATCCGCCAACGTCTCACCGATGGTGATGTCAGGAATGCCGGCGATCGCGATGATGTCACCCGGGCCGGCTGCCTCGGCCGGGAAGCGATCCAGCGCCCGGGTCAGCAACAGCTCGGTGATCTTGACCCGTTCGACGCTGCCGTCAGCGCGACACCAGGCCGCCTGTTGGCCCTTGCGGATCGTGCCGTTGTGCACTCGGCACAGCGCCAGCCGCCCGAGGTAGGGCGAGGCGTCGAGGTTGGTGACGTGCGCCTGCAACGGCGCTTCGTCGTCGTAGGTCGGCGCCGGGATCGCGTCGAGGATCGTCGCGAACAGCGGCCCGAGGTCGGGCGAGTCCGGCATGCCGCCGTCGTCCGGCCGTTCGAGCGACGCGCGCCCGGCCTTCGCCGACGCATACACGATGGGAAACTCGATCTGATGCTCATCGGCGTCGAGATCGAGAAACAACTCGTAGGTCTCGTCGACCACTTCGGCGATCCGGGCATCGGACCGGTCGACCTTGTTGATGACGAGCACCACCGGCATGCGGGCGGCCAGCGCCTTGCGAAGTACGAACCGCGTCTGGGGCAAGGGCCCCTCGGACGCGTCGACCAGCAGACAAACCCCGTCGGCCATCGACAGCGCACGCTCGACCTCGCCGCCGAAGTCGGCGTGACCGGGCGTGTCGATGATGTTGATGGTGGTCTTGTCCCCGTTCGGGGACGAGTACTCGATCGCGGTGTTCTTGGCCAGGATCGTGATGCCCTTTTCCCGCTCGAGATCCATCGAGTCCATGACCCGCTCGGCGACCTCGCCGGTCTCGGCCTGATGGGCGCTGAACGCACCGGTCTGCCAGAGCATGGCGTCGACCAGCGTGGTCTTGCCGTGGTCTACGTGCGCGACGATCGCCACATTACGTAGGCCGTCGCGCTGTTTCGTAGGCACGCGGGAACCCCATTCCTTCTTCGGCTGTCGGTCTTCACAGTCTAGGCAGAACGCGAAAACGCCGGCCGCCCAGACAGGGCCGACCGGCGTCTGCGGTGAATCGGCTTCAGCCTTGTTCCCGCATGGCGCGCAGGCCCTCCTTGAGCGAACCCATCGTGGCCAGGACCGCGGTCGGTTCGTAGCCGCAGTGGGCCATGCAATTGTTGCAGCGCGGATCTTTGCCGCGGCCGTACTTCTCCCACTCGGTCGTCGCGATGAGTTCCTTGTATGTCTTGGTGTACCCGTCGGCCATCAGGTAGCACGGCCGCTGCCAGCCGAGCAGTGAGTAGGACGGGATCCCCCACGCGGTGCACTCGAAGTCGACCTTGCCCTCGAGGAAGTCGAGGAACAACGGCGAGTGGTTGAGCCGCCACCGCTTGCGATTGCCGTCGGCGAAAGCCTTACGGAACAGCTCCCGCGTCTCGGTGACCCCGAGGAAATGATCCTGGTCGGGCGCCTTCTCGTACGCATACGCGGGCGAGATCATCATCTGGTCGACCTCGACCTCGTCGTTGAGGAAGTTGAGGACGTCGATCACCGTCTGTGGCGTGTCGGTGTTGAAGAAGGTGGAGTTCGTCGTGACCCGGAAGCCCTTCTCCTTCAGGAACTTGATCGCGGCGACGGCCTCGTCGAAGACGCCTTCCTTGTCAACCGACTCGTCGTGCCGCTCGCGCAATCCGTCGATGTGGATGGCGAAGGAGAAATACGCAGACGGCTTGAAGTTGAACTTGTCCCACCGCTTGCGGACCAGCTCGGCGTTCGTGCACAGATACACGTACTTCTTTCGCTTCACCAGCTCGCCGACGATGACGTCGACCTGCGGGTGCATCAGCGGTTCGCCGCCGGCGATCGAGACCATCGGCGCGCCGGACTCGAGCACGGCGTTCACGGCGCGCTCGACCGGCATGCGCTGACGCAACAGATCATGCGGCTGCTGGATCTTGCCGCAGCCCTGGCACTTCAGGTTGCAGGCGAACAGCGGCTCGAGCTCGACGATCAGAGGAAACTTCTGCACACGGCGGACCTTGTTCGAAAACAGGTACCAACCGATCCGCGCGCTCTGACGAAGTGGAACGGCCATCAGCCAGCAACTCCCTTGGGCAA
>JAFAWL010000350.1 GCA_019241805.1 Actinomycetota bacterium | reverse complement strand
CAGGCCGTCGCGGTAGGCCGCCAGATCCGCGCCGAGATCGGCGGCCAGCGTAGCGAGTTCGGCCAGACGATCGGCGAGCTTGTCGACTTCGTCGTCGGCGCCCGCCACTTGCGTGAGCGCGCGACGCGCCTCGGCCAGCAGAGTGAGGACGTCCGCGCCGGCAGCACCCTGGTCGTCGTCGCCGAGGATTGCGTCATGGGCGGCCGCGGCGGCCAGCCGCAGCGCGTCGACGTGGGCCAGGCGGCGGGCGGTGGCGGCGAGCTCGACGTCCTCGCCTGGCTGCGGCTCGGCGGCGCGTATTTCGGCCAGTCCGTGTTCGAGAACGTCCGCCTCAAGGCGTAGCTCGCGGGTCCGACCGCTCCGCTCGGCCAGCCGCGCCTCGGCCAGCCGCCAGCTGTCGTAGGCGGCGCTATAGGCGGCAGGATCGACGGCGGCGAAGCGGTCCAGGGCGGCACGTTGCGCACCTTGGCGGACCAGCCGGATCTGGTCGGACTGCCCGTGCACCACGAACAGCGAGTCGGCTAATTCGGCCAGGACCGTGACCGGTGCCGAGGCCCCGCCGACGAAGGCCCGGGACCGGCCGGCCGCCGTGACCGTGCGCCGCAGGACAAGGCCGCACCCGTCGTCAGCGACATCGCCGCCGGTGTCGTCGTCGAGGGCGCCGCCCGCCTCGGCCACGCGGTCGGCGACCGCGCCGCGCGCCGGTACTCGCAGCCGGCCGTCCACGGCAGCCTGGTGCGAGCCGGTTCGGACGCGGGCGCTGTCGGCGCGGCCACCGAAAAGCAAGCTCAACGCGGTCACCACCATCGTCTTGCCTGCGCCGGTCTCGCCGGTCAGCACCGTCAGCCCAGGCCCCAGCGCCAGGTCGACGTCGTCGATGACGCCGAGGTTGGTGATGCGCAGTTGTTCGAGCACTACTCGATCACGCTTTCGCTCGCGCCACGGTCCACGGCGTCGCTGCCGCTCGGATCGGTGCCGCTCGAATCGGTGCCGCTCGGACCGGTGACCTTTGGATCGGTGCCGTTCGTGTCGGTGCCGTTCGGGTCGTGATCGAACGCTGACAATGCACCGATGTGCGGCCGTCCATCGCGGAAACCGCGCACCGGGAGTTGGAACTTCGTCACCAGTCGTTCGGTGAAGTTCCAGTCGGACAGGCGCACGATGCGTACCGGATGGGCACCGCGGCGCACCTGCACCCGCCCGTTCGGTGGGACGGCGATCGAGCGCCGACCGTCGCAGCTGAGCACAGCCGCATGTTCGCCGCGCAGAAGTTCGATCTCGATCACGGAATCGGGGTCGACGACGACCGGTCGGGCGAACAGCGCGTGGGCGGCGTTCGGCACGACGATCAGCGCATCGACGGTGGGCCACACGATCGGGCCGCCGGCGGAGAAGGCGTAGGCGGTGGAGCCGGTCGGGGTCGCGCACAGCACCCCGTCGCAGCCGAATCGAAGTAGCGGTTGGTCGTCGACCTGCACCGACACCTCGAGCATCCGTTCCCGGCTGGTGCGTTCGAGTGAGGCCTCGTTCAGGGCCCAGGCGCTGGCCAGTTGCTGGTCGCCTTGCCAGATCGTGGCGTCGATGCTGACCCGCTCTTCGACGTCGTAGTTCCGCTCGACGATCGCGGCGATCGTCGAGGTGAGCGCGTCGGGTTCGGCTTCGGCGAGGAAGCCGACGCGGCCGAAGTTGACGCCGAGCATGGCCACCCCGGCGGGGCGAGCCATCTCGGCCGCGCGAAGGAACGTTCCGTCCCCTCCGAATACCAGCACGATCTCGGTGTCCTGTGCCGCGCGGGTGTGATCGAAGACGCGCACTCCGGCCGGCAGCTCGCAGTCGGCTGCGTCCGAGGGCAGCATCCGCACTTCGAAGCCGGCGCGGATCAACTGCTCGGCGGCCGCGCCGGCCATTCGCGTGATCTGCTGACGATCGGTGTGCGCGACGATCAACGCTGCTCTCATCCGGCCTCCATGACGGCGCGCTCGACGGCGGCCTCGTCCACGGTACGGAAGGCGTCCGCGGACCCGGACCCGGTCTCGGTCTCGGTCTCGGTCTCGGTCGGGGAAGATCGATGGAGCCACAGAAAGAATTCGACGTTGCCGGCCGGCCCCGGCAGCGAGCTGGCAACCACGTCACGCATGTCCCAGCCGAGGTCGGCGGCCGCGCGAGCAACCTTGATGACGGCCTCGATCCGGTGTTGCCGGTCCCGCACGACCCCGCCGGCGCCGAGTCGCTCGCGTCCGACCTCGAACTGCGGCTTGACCATCGGCACGAGGTCGGTGGTGGTGCAGGCAGTCAGGGCGGGCAACACGAGCGGGAGCGAGATGAAGGACAGGTCGGCCACGGTGAGCTCGACCGGGCCGCCGATATCGGCCGGGCCGAGCGTTCGCACGTTGGTGCGATCGTGGACGGTCACTCGTTCGTCGGTGCGTAGTCGCCACGCCAACTGGCCATATCCGACGTCGACCGCGACCACGGCGCTGGCGCCGGCCGACAGCAGGACGTCGGTGAAGCCACCCGTGGAGGCGCCGGCATCCAGGCAGCGACGTCCCGCGACCGGGAGGGTGGCGAAGCGCTCCAGGGCGCCGGCAAGCTTGACCCCGCCGCGTGAGGCCCAGGTGGGCTCGTCGTCGCTCTGGACGATACGGACCGCGGTATCGGCGGCAACGCCACTGGCCGGCTTGTGTACGACGACGCCGCGGACCTCCACCACCCCGGCCTCGATCAGTCCACGGGCATGCTCACGAGAGCGGGCCAGCCCACGCTTGACCAGTTCGGCGTCCAGCCGAGTCACTCGCTGGGGCATCGGCGCTTCGCTACGCCGTGTTGTCGATCTGGGTCAGCACGTCACGCAGTCCGTCGTGCACGCGCTGAAGGGAATCGGCCGAGCGGTCCAGCGCGTCGAGGTCCGCGCTCGGGGGGATCGACGGGATGGCGGTCGCGAGGCGGTCCACCGGTTCGACGCCCGTCGGCCCACTCGCGTGACTGGACGGCGCGATGGCCGGCTCGCCGTTCGTCGAACTGATTTCGCCGCCCGCGGCTGTGTCGCCGCCCGCGGCTGTGTCGCCGCCTGCGGCTGGGTCACGGCCCGCCGGTGTGTCACCGCCCGCGGCCGCGTCATGGGACTGGGTGGCCTCGGCGTGAGTCGCCTCCACCGGCGCGTCGCCGTCCGTTGGCATCTCGTCGCGTTGGTCGAAGCTCACGGATCCGGATCCTTTCAGCATCGTCTGACAGCCGAGGCCCCCGCCCGGCAGACGATGCAACCTCGCCGCCCGTTCGTTCGGCGGCGCCTTTCCGTTCACGCCGCCCGCACAGCGGCCGCCCTCCAGCTTGTCACAGTCGGCACCCGGGATGGCCGAGTCAGCTCCAGCCGAGACGTCGGAGCGTCGCTGTCGCTTCGGAGTCGGTGCCGGCGGGTGGAGCACTGCCTCGATCACCGGTCCAGGCCACCGCGCAGAGCGCTCGAAGCGCGTCCAGATCGTCGGCGACGAATCTGGCCGATCCGGTCGGCGTCGAGGCGACGACTTCCGGAGTGCCCGGGTCGGTGGCGGCAGGGTCGGAGGACGTCAGGCGCAACTCGGCGTCCGCCCGCCACCGACCGCACCGCGCGCCCCCGTCGTCGATCGCGATGGGCGGATGCGCGACCAGCAACCCGGAAACGTCCGCGGCCAGGTAGGTCGGGCGGTAGCGCGGCTCGGCGCTCAGCAGATCGCTCGGCTGGCTCACTCCGGAGAAGACGAGCAGGCTGTCGCAGCCCACTGCGTTGGCTCCTTCGATGTCGGTGTCGAGCCGGTCGCCGACGACGATCGGCCGCTTCGCCGCGGTGCGTTCGAGGGTCTCCTGGTGCATCGTGGGGTCCGGTTTCCCGGTGGCCTTCGGGACGACGCCGCTGGCGGTCTGCACAACCGTGACGAACGAACCGTTGCCGGGCAGCGGTCCGCGCGGCGAGGGCACGGTCGGGTCGAGGTTGGTCGCCACGAACTGGGCCCCGCGGCGGATGGCCACCACGCCTTCGGCCAACTGTTCGTAGTTGAGCGTCGGAGAGTAGCCCTGAACGACGGCCAGCGGCTCGTCCTCGGCTCGGAACACGGGGCGCAGCCCCAGGTCGGTGAGCGCCTCGATGAGGCCGGTGGTTCCGAGCACGAGGACGGCGGCACCCGCTGGCAGCCGGCGAGCGAGGTAGTGCGCCGCGACCTGCGCGGAGGTGATGATGTCCTCGACCTCGGCCGGTACGCCGAGTTCGCCCAGGTGGGTCGCGACGTCGACCGGCGGACGGGCTGCGTTGTTTGTGACGAAAGCCAGACGCATCCCGTCCGCGCGGGCGCGCGCGAGTGCATCCGGAGCGGCCGGCACAGCCTGGCGACCCACGTAGACGACGCCGTCCAGGTCCAACATGGCCACGTCGTACGC
>JAFAWL010000090.1 GCA_019241805.1 Actinomycetota bacterium | reverse complement strand
CACGGCCTTCGACCGGCGCCGCCGGACGATGGTGTCGATGCTCTCGGAAATCCCGGGAATCGTTTGCCCCGAACCGTTCGGCGCTTTCTACGCCTACCCATCAGTGAAGGGTCTGCTCGGCCGGTCGTTGCGAGGGCGGGTGTCGAGGACCTCGGCTGAACTCGCCGCCACGATCCTGGACGAGGTCGAGGTCGCGATCGTGCCCGGCGAAGCCTTCGGTACCCCGGGCTACGCCCGGCTGTCCTACTCGCTCGGCGACGACGACCTGGCCGAGGGCGTCGGCCGGATCGCCAAGCTGGTCGCCGACGCCGACTGATTCGGCCTCACGCGACCGGCAGGACGTTTCCCTCTGCCTCCTCGCGCTCTTCCTCCGCGATCGCGGCGCGGATCTTGTCCCGATCCTGGGCCAAGGTAACGGTCCAGTAGAAGATGAGCAGGTTGAACGCGATCACGACGAGCAGATCGATCCATTCCGGCAGCCAGTTCTTCGCGCCGTCGCCGTACCGGCCGGCCAAGCCGATGATCGTGTTCCCGATGAACCACGGCAGGATCCACACCGCATTGCCCAGTTGCAGGTTGTTGTTGGTCCGGCGATAGGCGACCCCGAAGCCGAACAGCATCAACCCGGCGATGAAGGCGACGTCGATTTTCCATTGGGCTTCGAAGCCGCCCCAGTAAATGATCAGGTTCGCGCAGACGAATCCGAGCGGGTTCATCATCAGCGGCGCCGGCATGCGGTACGGCCTTGGACGATCGGAGTTCTTGGCCTGCAGGGCAGCGAGCGAAACGGGCGCGAACGCGTACATGATCGCCGTTGTGCCGGTGACGATCCCGACGAGGGAACTCCAACTGGGAAAGGGCAAGAACACGATCAGCCCGATGATCGAACCGGTGAGAATGGCCCACACGGGAGTCCCCTTGCTATTGGTGCGACGAAACCAACGGGGCATCTCCTCGTGACCGCCGAGGGCGTAGTTCAGCCGAGCCGTCGTGCCGACGTAGACAATGCCCGTGCCGGCCGGCGAAACGACGGCGTCGACGATCAGGATCGACGCCAGCCATCCGGCGCCGAGGGAAGTCGCGAGAGTGTAGTACGGCCCGTAGTCGCCGGCACCGATCGGGTGGTCCCAGCCGCCGCTCAGCAGGCCGTGCGGATTGAGCGCACCGATGAATACGAACTGTAGGAGCAGGTAAACCACACCGCCGATCGCCATCGCCAGAATGATCGCGCGGGAAATGTGGCGCTTGGGGTCCCTCGCTTCCCCGGCGAGTTGGACGCACTGCTCGAATCCCTGCAAGGCGAATACAACACCGGCCGGAAGCGCGGCGAAGATGCCGTGCACACCGAAGGGCATGAATCCGTTCGCGGCGGCGTAATGCGTATGGCTGGGTGGATGGGTGGTCGCGTCGGTGTACGTATGCGCTGGTATCGACGGTGAGAAGTTGCCGCCATGAAACGCGAGCGAGCCGATCACAACGATCGCGAGGAGGGGCACCAACGTCTTCCAGATCACGACGATCGTGTTGCTCTCGGCCATGAAAGCCGCGCCGCCGAGGTTGAGCAGCGTGAAGATGATCATCGCGATGAAGGCGACGATTAAACCGGTGCCGTTGAGTGTGCCGTTCTGATGCAGCATCACGAAGTGCTTCTTGAACCATTGAACGCTCGAGATATAGCTGATGGATGCTTCGATCTCGATCGGGGCAATGGCTACCGCCTGCAGCCACGACGCCCAGCCGGCGACGAAACCAGTCGTCGCGCCGAATGCGAAGAACGGAAAGCGGGCCGTGCCGCCCGCGACCGGGTAAGCCGCCCCGAGTTCGGCGTGGATCAGCGCGAGCACCGTGAGCATCGCGGCCGCGAGCACCCAGGAAAGCACCGATGCCGGACCCGCCACCGCCGCGGCCTTCAGCGCGCCGAGCAACCAACCGGATCCGATGATCGAGCCGAGCGATACGAACATCAGACCCCAGAAGCCGACCGAGCGGGTCAGCCGGGTCTGCATCCCCGCCGCGGGCGATGCCGGTGTTGTCGTCGCCATTGACCAACCTCCCGCAAATCGTTTCCGTCCTCCCGTTGCCAGCGCACGTTGCTCGTCCCACACTGGCGCGTCAATAGATCGGGCTTGAGCACGCGGTACTGCATTCGTTTTGTTACTGAGCGCCGGTTACCCCGGATGCGAGGTGCGATACCCGCGTCAACGCAAGCGGGCGCCGGCTGGGCGGGACGGCCGGGCCGACGGAGCATTAGCCCGCGTGGACGAGATCCGCGTATTCCGGATTTACTCGAATGAAATGCACCATGAACGGGCAGATAGGAATGACCGTGAGGTGGCGGCGCCGTAAGTCGTCCAGGGTCCGTCGGGCCAGTGTCGATCCGATGCCTTGCCCGTTCAAGTCCGGTCTGACCTCGATGTGCGGCAACAGCACGCCATGATCGGTAATGCGGTAGGTGCACTCGCCGACGACCGTTCCGTCCAGCAGCGCCTCGTATCGAGAGGCGCTGGGCCGATCAACGACCTCGATCATGGGCTCACCCTACGACTCCGGTCGCGGCTCGGCTGGAAGGCGATCTCGTCACGACAACGCGCCGGCCTTGGTCAGCACGGCCAGGGCCGCCGGGAGGGCCGCCAGCGCGCGGGCCAGATCGGCGGGTTCGGCGATCCGCCAGGCGTTGGCGTTTACGTAGCAGCGCACGGCCGCGTCGAAGACGTCCGGGCCGGCGGCGGCCCGCGCGGCGTGTAGCGCGGCCGCGCCCTTGCTATAGGTGACGAAGTAATACGAGTCTTCGCCGCTGCCGTACGCAGCGGTCGGCGTGTCGACCACGCCGGGCGCATCGAGGTCGCTCGCCGGCGGGGGGTCGCCGTTCACCAATTGTTCGGCGAAGGAGGCGAAGGCTTCGTCGAGCCAGGCGTGCAGCGCCTGGGAGTCGCCGACCATGGCGTAGAACCATTGATGAGCCGTTTCGTGTACGGCGACCAGTCGAGTGCTCGACATCATCAGGATTGCGCTCGGGTACTCGATCCCGCCCCCGTTAGCAGGAAGCCGGGCGACCGACAGCGTCGGAAACGGGAACGGGCCGAACCGCGCCGAGAGTTCGGTGATCGCGCGCGTGAACTCCGGCGCGAGCGCGTCGCGAACGGCCGCTGAGTAGGCCCCGACTCGCAGCGCGACTCCGTTCACCACCGTATCGCTGACCGAGAAGGGACCGACCGCGACGCTGACATCACGGGCGTCGGTGACGCCGGCGTGCCAGCTTTTCGAGCCGTCGGGATTCGGCGACCCGCTGCTCGGATCCCCCGACATGATTACGGTGTCTGCTCCCGGCGCGGTCACGGTGAGGTCGGTCTGCATGGCCTCACTGGTCGCACTCTCGGCGCTGAATTGGAGCATTGGCTCCTCGTGCCAGCCGAAACCACGCTGCCAGGCCAGTAACGGTTGGGCCGAGGCGAACCAGGCGTAACCCTGGCCGCGACCGAAGCGGTCGAAGCCGGCCGCCCCGAGCACCAGGTCGAATGTCACATCCGTGCTCACTGTCGTGCCGGCCGCGACCGTACCCGGAAAGGGAATGCGCAGGAGCCCGCCCTGACCGGCCGCTCCGGCCGCGGAGAACGTCGCCGGACCGGCGTTGTGATCGGCCACCGCGGAAGCGACGTGGATCGAGCTGCCTTGGGCGACCGTCGGCGCGGTGTTCGCGGTCAGCCGGAAAACCAGCTCGGTGATCGGCAGGTCAGGAGTGAACACGACGTGCTCGGTGCCGCTGACGTGGGTGAGATCCGGGGCGACGGTGAACGCGAGCGTCACGCGCGGTCGGTTCGGATCAGGCGCGGCATAGGTCGCGGGGCAGGCGCCGGCGCGCGCACCGGCCGGGGGCGACGATGCGGCCGAGGACGCCCCCGACGGATTCGCAGTCGACCGGCTCGTGGCCACCCCGCCGGACGAGCCCGCCGCCGAGGCGATCCGCCCGTGGCCGGATCGGGTGGCCGTGCACCCGCTCGCGGCGCCCAGCGTGAGCGCCCCGACCACCGCGGCACCGATCAGCGGGCGCCTCCACCGGCGCGGCACTGGCTAGCCCGCGGCCAACCAGCGACGGCCCAGGTCCCGCTCGATGCGCATGGCCTGTTTGATCAGCGGTTCGGCCGCGGCCTCGATCTTGGCCCCGAGAATCGGGATGCCGGCCTTGAGGTCACCGTCGAGGAGGACGACGGTTCCGGCGCCCGCGGGATCGATCCGCAGCGTTCCGGTCATGACGAGGGGTTGCCCCAGGAAACGCACGTCCATTCGGGCGACCCGGCCGCCCCCGGAATCCGGTTCCGACCAGTCGAACTGCTCCTGGACGCGGATGCCGTCGCGGACGAGATTCTTGACGTAGTCGGGCAGCCCGTCAGCCGGCATCTGCCGAAGCGTGCGCACGTGTGCGCCGTCGATCTCGACGGTGTAGTTCAGCGCGCCGGTCTCGACACACTTCTGCTCCTGGAAGGCGCGGTCGGTCATCATCTCGAATACGGCGGCGGGCTTGGCGCCGGGTTGCTCGAAGTGGACGGTGACCTTCATGCCGAACGCACCGTGGCCTTGGCCCGGGCCAGGACGGTCTGCCCGCCGTAGCTGGCCGAAAGATCCACCCCGATCAGGCCGTCCGCTACAGATGCCACCTTGGCGCTGACCTCGATGTCGGCGCCGTCCTGATCATCGACGACGACCGGACGGGTGAATCGCACGCCGTATTCGAGCAACCGGCCCGGATC
>JAFAWL010000027.1 GCA_019241805.1 Actinomycetota bacterium | reverse complement strand
AGGAGCGCAAGGCCCGCGAGACCCTCGAGGTGCTGGCTCCGCTCGCCCACCGACTCGGCATGAACACGGTCAAATGGGAGCTGGAAGATCTCGCCTTCGGCACGCTATACCCGAAGCGTTATGACGAGATCGTCCGGCTGGTCGCCGAACGGGCGCCGTCGCGCGACACCTATCTGGCCGAGGTGATCGACCGCATCCGGGGCGATCTGCGCGAGGGCGGGGTCAAGGCGAGCGTCACCGGCCGGCCGAAGCACTACTACTCGATCTATCAGAAGATGATCGTTCGGGGTCGCGAATTCACTGACATCTACGACCTCGTCGGCATTCGGATCCTGGTCGACACCGAACGTGACTGCTACGCGACACTCGGCCTGATCCACGCGAACTGGCAGCCGGTTCCCGGCCGGTTCAAGGACTACATCGCGATGCCGAAATTCAACATGTACCAGTCCCTGCACACCACGGTGATCGGTCCCGGCGGCAAGCCGGTCGAGCTGCAGATCCGCACCCACGCGATGCACCGCACGGCCGAGTACGGCATCGCCGCCCACTGGAAGTACAAGGAATCCAAGGACGGCGCCGCCGAGCCTTCAGCCGTGTCCGACGAGATGGGCTGGCTGCGGCAGTTGCTCGACTGGCAACGTGAAACCCAGGAGCCGGCCGAGTTCCTCGACTCGCTGCGCTTCGACCTGGGCACCAGTGAGGTCTACGTCTTCACCCCCAAGGGCGATGTGATCGGCCTGCCCGGCGGATCGACGCCGGTGGACTTCGCCTACGCCGTGCACACCGAGGTCGGTCACCGGTGCATCGGCGCCCGGGTCAACGGCAAGCTCGTCGCGCTGGAGAGCGCGCTCGACAACGGCGACACCGTCGAGATCTTCACCTCCAAAGCCGAGAACGCCGGCCCGTCGCGCGACTGGATGAGCTTCGTCAAGTCGCCGCGGGCACGCACCAAGATCCGACAGTGGTTCGCTCGCGAGCGTCGCGAGGACGCCATCGAGGCCGGCAAGACCGCGCTGACCCGCGCGATGCGCAAGGCCGCGCTGCCGCTGCAACGGCTACTCGGCGGCGACACGCTGCTGACCGTGGCCCGGGATCTGCACCTGACCGATGTCGCGGCGCTGTACGCGGCGGTGGGCGAGGGGCACGTCTCGGCCCAACACGTCGTGCAGCGGATCGTCGCTACGCTCGGCGGTCCCGAAGGTGCGGTCGAGGACATCGCCGAAGCGGTACGCCCGGCCGAGCGGCCCCGGGTGGCCACGAGTCGCCAGGGTGGCGATGCCGGAGTCATGGTCAAGGGAGTCAGCGACGTCTGGGTGAAGCTGGCCCGCTGTTGCACGCCGGTGCCCGGCGACGAAATCATCGGATTCGTCACCCGCGGCGGTGGCGTCTCGGTCCACCAGCACAGCTGCACGAACGCCGCCGCCTTGCTCGAGCAGCAGGACCGGCTGGTCGAGGTCGAATGGGCTCCGTCGGCCGACTCGGTCTTCGTGGTCTCGATCCAGGTCGAGGCCCTCGATCGGCATCGACTGCTCTCCGACGTCAGTCGGGTGCTGTCCGACGAGAGCGTCAACATCCTGTCCGCGAGTGTCAGCACCAACCGCGACCGGGTCGCCGTGAGCCGGTTTACGTTCGAGCTCGCGGAGGCCAAGCACCTCGGTCACCTGCTCCGGACCATCCGAAACGTCGAAGGCGTCTACGACGTGTATCGCGTCAGTGCCAGCTGACTAGCCGCTGGACGCGGAGCTGACCGGCGCGGTGGCGCTCGGCGCACTCGAGGCCGGGCTGGCTGCCGTCGACGCGCTCGTCGGCGTCGGCGTGACCATGGTGCCGCTGCCCTCGACCGGGGGTGCGACGGTGACCGTGTTCAGCGTGATGGGCAGGTTGGGCGTGCCGTCGGTGGGGCTCGACGTGTCGCTCGGCGAGGAATTGGGCGAAACCGTCGACACACCGGCCGCGGCGACCTTCTGAATTACATCCATGCCGGCGGTCACCTGCCCGATCTGGGTGTACTGCTTGGGCAGGCTGGAGGTGTCCTTGTAGATGATGAAGAACTGACTGCCGTCTGTGCCGGCGCCGGCATTGGCCATCGCGACCGTGCCGACCTGGCTGTAGTCGGCCTTGTCGAGGTTCTCGTCCTTGGTGTAGTAGCCGGGACCGCCGGAGCCGGTGCCTGTCGGGTCGCCGCACTGCAGCACGTAGATGCCGGAGTCGACCAGTCGGTGGCACTTGGTGTTGTTGTAATAGCCCTTACCGGCGAGATAGGCGATGCTCTGCGCCGTGCACGGAGCGGTCGTCGCGTTCAACGTGATCGTGAAATCGCCCTGGCTGCTCTTGATCGACAGCGTGCGATTCGTCGTCGGCGTGGGGCTCGGGTCGGGTGGGAACCCGACGTCCTTGGCCGCCGGCTGGGAGGTGTCCTGGGTGTAGCCGCACGGCCCCGACGTCTTCGGCGAATCGGCCGACGAATCGGTGGCCGAGGCGGAGGCCGACGGCGATGAACCCGAGGCCGTCTTCTTCTTCGACGTGCCGCTCGCGGCGATGACGACCACGATCACGATCGCGGCCAGGATGACGACGGTGCCGACCACGGTGAAGATCAGATTGCGCTGCTTGCGCCGTTGCGCCTCAATCTGGCGGCGTTCCAGCTGGCGTTCGAGGTGACGGCGGGCCGCCTCGCGGCGCTGCTTGTTGGTCGGCACTCCCGGGTAATCCTTCCGGATCGGACAGCACGGACAACGGAGGGGTCCGAGTCCCCGGGCAGTGTACGGAAGCCAGGTGGAACTGTCCTCAGAGACTGCCGTGGATCGCGTCCGGTCAGGCCGGCGCCCAGGATGCTTCCCGGCCGGCCGCGCCCGGCAATCGCGCCCGGGCCGCTCGGTAGGCTGGGCCCCGACCGCGGCCGGCTGCCACCGCGCGGCCGAGTCGCTTCACACCGAGTTGCTTCACACCGAGTTGCTTCACACCGAGTCGCTTCACACCGAGTCGTTAGACATGAAGTCGTTGGACGAAGTCGTCAGAGACGAAGTCGGACCGACCGCATCGTTTCGTACCGAGACAGGGAGAGTTCGAGCGTGCTCGTCGCCGGATTCCCCTCGCCGGTCACCGATACGAACTGCTATGTCGTGGCGAGCCGTCCGGGTGAGCAGTGCGTGATCGTCGATCCGGGCATCGACATCGGCGGCGAACTGGGCCAGGTAATCGAAGAACATCGGCTGCACCCGATCGCGGTCCTGGCCACCCACGGCCACTACGACCACACGTTCTCCGTGTTCCCGGTGTGCCAGGCCCACGACGTGCCGGCTTACATCCATCCGGCCGACCGGACCCAGCTGACCGATCCGTGGTCGGGCCTGGGCCGGCCCTACGGATCACCTCTGCCTGGACTGGCAAACCTGACCCTCGCCGAGCCCGATGACGTCCGCGAACTGGCTGACGGTGCCGTGCTCGAACTGGCCGGCCTGCACTTCGGAGTTCGGCACGCGCCGGGCCACACTCCTGGGTCGGTGACCTTCGATCTGGACGAGCTCCTTTTCTCGGGCGACGTCTTGTTCGCCGGCTCGATCGGACGAACCGACCTGCCCGGTGGCTCGATGACCAGGATGCGCGAGTCGTTGCAGCGGGTGATCCTTCGGCTCGACGACGAGATCACCGTGCTGCCCGGGCACGGGCCGGCGACCACGGTGGGTGCCGAGCGCGCGACCAACCCCTACCTGCGAGATTTGTGAGCATGCCCGTCACGTCCCTGTCAGGCTTCCCCGAATTGCTGCCGGGCGAGCGCATCGTCGAGCAGTCGGTCCTCGATTCGCTGCGGCGAACCTTCGAGCTGCACGGATTCGCGTCGATCGAGACACGGGCGGCCGAACCGATGGATCAGTTGTTGCGGAAGGGAGAAATCGACAAAGAAGTTTATGTACTGCGTCGACTGCAGGCCGAGGAGGACGGTGATGACGCCGGCCTCGGGTTGCATTTTGATCTCACGGTGCCCTTCGCGCGCTATGTCCTGGACAATGCGGGTCAGCTCGAATTCCCGTTCCGCCGCTACCAGATACAGAAGGTCTGGCGCGGCGAGCGTCCGCAGGAGGGTCGATACCGCGAATTCACCCAGGTCGATATCGACGTCGTCGCCCGCGACACCCTTGCCTTCCATCACGACGTCGAAATCGCGCGGGTGATGGGGGAGGCGCTGTCGGCGCTCGACTTCCTGCCGCCGCTGCGATTCCAGGTCAACAACCGAAAGTTGATCGAGGGCTTCTACCGGGGCCTGGGGGCACCCGACGCGGCCGGCGTGATGCGGACCATCGACAAGATCGACAAAATCCCGCCCGCCGCGATCCGCACGATGCTGGTCGAGGACGCCGGCTTGTCGCCGGACCAGGCCGACCAGTGCGTGGCGCTGGCCGGAATTCGGACCACCGATACCTCGTTCGTCGAACAGGTACGTGCGCTCGGGGTGGAACACGATCTGCTCGAGGTCGGCCTGACCGAGCTCGCGCAGGTCGTGGACGGCTGCCGTGACCTGGCGGATGGGCGGGTGCGGGTCGAGGCCGACCTGCGCATCGCCCGCGGTCTCGACTATTACACCGGGACCGTCTTCGAAACCCGCCTGGACGGGTGGGACTCGCTCGGCTCCATCTGCTCCGGCGGGCGTTACGACTCGCTGGTCACTGACGCCCGCGCCACCTATCCCGGCGTCGGCATCTCGCTGGGACTCACCCGCCTGCTCGTGCCGTTGCTGGCCCGAACCGGCCTGTCCGCCTCCCGGTCGGTGCCTTCAGCCGTGCTGGTCGCGCTCGTCGACGAGCCTTCGCGTCCGTCCAGCAACGCCGTCGCGCAGGCGCTGCGCGCCCGAGGGGTCGCGGCCGAGGTCGCTCCCGCGGCGCAGAAGTATGGTCGACAGATCCGGGTGGCCGAACGGCGCGGTATCCCGTTCGTCTGGTTCCCGCCGTCCGAACCCGGCCGCCCGCACGAGGTGAAAGACATCCGTTCGGGCGAACAGGTCGAGGCCGACCCCGCCGAATGGCTTCCACCGGAACTCGACCGCGCCCCCCGGGTCGTCGCGGCCGGCGACGAAGTCGAAGGAGACACGTGATTCGCACACACGACGCGGGCACGCTGAGCGCGTCCGACGCCGGCTCGACCGTCACCTTGGCCGGCTGGGTCGCCGGTCGACGCGACCACGGAGGTGTCGCCTTCATCGATGTGCGCGATGCCACCGGCGTCGTGCAGGTGGTCGTTCGAGGCGACGAGGTCGCCCACGATCTGCGCAATGAATGGTGCGTCGCCGTCACCGGCGAGGTGCGGGCGCGCCTGGCCGGCAACGTGAACCCTCGCCTGGCGACGGGCGAGATCGAGGTAGCCGCGAGCCGGCTGGACGTCCTGAACGAGGCGGCGCCGCTGCCGTTCCCGATCGACGACACGACCAGCGTCAACGAAGAAGTCAGGTTGCGTTACCGCTACCTCGACCTGCGCCGACCCGAGCCGGCCGCGGCGATACGACTGCGCAGCCAGGCCAACCGGATCGCGCGGTCAGCGCTGTACGAACGCCGCTTCGTCGAGATCGAGACGCCGACGCTCACCCGCTCGACCCCGGAGGGGGCTCGCGACTTCCTGGTGCCGGCGCGGCTGCAGCCGGGCAGTTGGTACGCGCTGCCGCAGTCGCCGCAGCTGTTCAAGCAACTGCTCATGGTCGGCGGCATGGAGCGGTACTTCCAGATCGCGCGCTGCTACCGGGACGAGGATTTCCGGGCGGATCGCCAGCCCGAGTTCACGCAGCTCGACATCGAGATGAGCTTCGTCGACCAGAACGACGTCATGGAGGTGGGCGAGGCCGTCGTCAGCGCGCTCTGGCGGGAGCTGGCCGGCTACGAGGTTCCGAATCCGATCCCGCGGATGACCTACACCGAGGCGATGGCTCGCTTCGGCTCGGACAAGCCCGATCTTCGACTTGACCTGGAACTGACCGATCTCACCGACTATTTCGCCCGGACGCCGTTTCGGGTGTTCCAGGCCGACTACGTCGGTGCGGTGGTGATGAAGGGCGGCGCGGCTCAACCGCGCAAACAGCTCGATGCCTGGCAGGACTGGGCCAAGCAGCGCGGCGCGCGTGGTCTGGCCTACGTATTGTTCAACGCGGACGGCGAGCTGGGCGGCCCGGTCGCGAAAAACCTCTCCGACAGCGAGCGGGCGGGTCTCGCCGCGGCACTCGGAGCCGAGACCGGCGATTGCGTGTTCTTCGCGGCCGGGCGCCCCAACCCTGCCCGGGCGCTGCTCGGGGCCGCCCGTCTGGAGATCGGTCGCCGGCTGGGCTTCATCGACGAATCGGCCTGGTCGTTCCTCTGGGTCGTGGACGCGCCGTTGTTCGAGGCAGTCGAGGACACCACCGACGTCGCCGTCGGCGCAGGCGCTTGGACGGCGGTGCATCACGCCTTCACCTCGCCCAAGCCGGAGTTCTACGGCACCTTCGACACCGATCCCGGCTCGGCGTTGGCCTATGCCTATGACATCGTCTGCAACGGCAACGAGATCGGCGGGGGGTCGATTCGTATCCACAGCGCCGCGATCCAGCAGCGCGTCTTCGACGTGATGGGCCTGGACGCCGAGCAAGCCCGCTCGAAGTTCGGATTCCTGTTGGACGCGTTCGCCTTCGGCGCACCGCCGCACGGCGGGATCGCGTTCGGCTGGGACAGGATCTGCGCGCTGCTCTCGCACACCGACTCCATTCGCGACGTAATCGCATTTCCCAAGACCGGCGGCGGGTTCGATCCGCTCACCGGCGCCCCCGCGCCGATCACCTCGGAACAACGCCGGGAGGCCGGCGTCGACGGGCCGCCGCCCAAACCCGCAGCCGCAGCGCCGCCGCCGGCGAGCGCCTGACGACCCCGGCGCGCTTGCGCCGGAACGGCTGCGGCGCTTTGCTCCTGAACGGCGGCGACGCTTCGGCCCGAAGGCTGCACTTTCAGTCGACCGGAACGACCTCCGGCACGTACTCGCCGGTGACCAGGTGCAGCAGGCAAGCCCCGTAGGCCTCGGCCGCGTCGTCTCGGATCGCACTGAGCTCGCGCTGGCCGACGCGGCACTTGACCTGCCAACCGGTCTCCACCCGGCGCAGCGAGACCAGGGTGGCGCCAAGGCGCTCGCGCAGTTGACTTTCGCTGGGCAGCCACACCGAGTGCTTCGGGTCGATCGAGTCCAGCGCCCACTCGGTGGTCCCGTTGAAACCGATGAGGTCGCCGTCCGGGAACTTGTGGACCTCGATCGTCATGTCCGACAGGACGAAGATGTCCTCATCCATGCCCCGGTCGACCACCACGAACCGATCGCCGCGCTGCGGGTCCCACCGGAGGCCGCCGTCGCGAAGGCGTCGAGCGAGCCCCACGGAGATCATGGCCCCAGTATCGCGCCGATTCGGATCGCGCCGATTCGACGAGCTACCGATGCTCCGACGATGCGCGCGCGGCGCGCTAATGTCGGCGGGCGTGACCCTGTTCGACGCTCAGGAGGCCGAGCGTGCTGCGGCGAACGCCCCGTTGGCCGCCCGGATGCGGCCGCGGAGCCTCGACGAGGTCGTAGGTCAGCAGCATCTGCTGGCGCCGGGTTCGCCACTTCGCCGGCTGGTCGAGGGCGACGCGCCGATGTCGCTGATCTTGTTCGGGCCGCCCGGTACCGGCAAAACGACCCTCGCACTGATCGTCGCCTCGGCCACCAACCGTCGCTTCGCCCAGCTGTCGGCGCTCAACGCCGGGGTCAAGGACGTCCGGGCCGTGATCGATGAGGCGCGGCGCGAACTCGGCTTCTCCGGCCGCCAGACGGTGCTGTTCATCGACGAGATCCACCGGTTCTCCAAGACCCAGCAGGACTCGCTGCTCGGTGCCGTCGAGGCCCGCACGATCACGCTGGTTGCGGCGACCACTGAAAACCCGTTCTTCTCCATCGTGTCGCCACTGCTTTCCCGAAGCCTGTTGCTGACCCTGGAACCGCTCACCGACGACGACGTCGGCCGGCTCGTCGATCGCGCCGTCAGCGACGAACGCGGTCTGGGTGGCCGGCTCGGCCTGGCCCCGGACGCCCGGGCCCACCTGGTGCGCGTGGCCGGTGGCGACGCCCGGCGCGCCCTCACGGCGCTCGAAGCGGCTGCCGGGAGCGCGGTGGCGCTCGGCGACACTGTCATCGATCTGCCCACGCTGGAACAGGCGGCCGATCAGGCGGCGCTTCGTTACGACCGCGACGGCGATCAGCATTACGACGTCATCAGCGCCTTCATCAAGTCGATCCGGGGCTCCGACGCGGACGCAGCTCTGCACTACCTCGCCCGCATGATCGTCGCCGGCGAGGATCCGCGGTTCATCGCCCGACGCCTGATCGTGCACGCCAGCGAGGACGTCGGCCTGGCCGACCCGAGCGCCCTGCTCGCCGCGACCGCGGCCGCCGAAGCGGTCCAGTTGATCGGCCTGCCGGAGGCTCGGATCAATTTGGCCCAGGCGACCATCCACCTCGCACTGGCCCCGAAGTCCAACGCGGTGGTCCGGGCGATCGATGCCGCGATGAGCGACGTCCGGGCCGCCGCGGCCGGCGCCGTTCCGCCGCCGTTACGGGACGGGCACTATCCCGGTGCGGCTCGGCTGGGGCACGCGGAGCGCTACAGCTACCCGCACGATGTACCCGAAGGGGTGGTCGAACAGCAATACCCACCGGATGAGCTGGTCGGCCGCGATTACTACGACCCGAGTGAACACGGCCACGAACGAACACTCGCACCGCGCCTGCGCGCGCTACGGGCCGTCGTCCGCGGCGTCGAGCCCCCGAGCCAGCCGGGCTAGCGATGCCCGGGCAACCTTGCTGATCGACCAGCTAAGGTCAATGCGGTCCGAACCTGGAAACTGCTGTCGAAATCGCCGAGGAGGCGTCTGGTGTCCGGTGGAGCGATCGCGGCCCTCATCGCGGCTGGTGCGTTCCTGCTGCTGGTACTCATAGCGGCGATTCCGCTGTTCAAGCTGGGACGCACCCTGGACGAGGCCACCCTGACCATCCGAGCGACGCGGGAGGAGACCACCCCGCTGTTGTCCTCCGCCCGGGAAACGATGAGTTCGGTCAACAAGCAGCTCGACAGCGTCGGTGGCATTGCCGAGAACGTCGGCAACATGACGACCAACGCGGCGGCGCTCACCTCGATCGTCTCGAGCACCCTCGGTAGCCCCCTGATCAAGGTGGCGGCGTTCTCCTACGGTGTGCGCCAGACCGTGCAGGCGCGCCGCGACGAGGAAGCGGCCCGGGCGGCCCGCGCGGCCCGGCGAGGACACCG
>JAFAWL010000310.1 GCA_019241805.1 Actinomycetota bacterium | reverse complement strand
GTCGAGTCCGGGCACGCTGTATACGTCTGGTCGGGTATCGGAGTCCGCGGCGGCGAAATGACCAAGACCGGCCTGGCCGAGTACCTCTCGGGCATCTACCAGAAGCCGCAGTCGTACTTCGAGACCGGCCTCGAGCGCTACAAGATCCCCGTCGTACCCGACTTCGTGATCGATGACCACGCGGAGATCGTCGAGCATTTCGGCGGCTGGCAGATCCCGCGATACGAGTACGAGGACTTGCCGGACGACGAACTTTTGAACGTTCTCACACTGGTCGCCGCAGAACTGGAGCGGTCGAGCGGTTCGGAATCGTCGGCCGAGATCGAGACTTCAGTCGCCCCGTGAGTCGCGCCGAGCGGCTCACGAGCGGCGGACGGCGGCGCACTCGATCGGTATGGCAGCGGCAGACGCGATGAGCCAAGCCACCTCGGGACGTTGGATATCTGAGTGCGCGCCCGAGAAGGGTGATTCGGTTACATCGGCTATTACCGCTTCGGAATCCAGGCTGAGGAACCGCCCGGCCTCAACTGATACGCAGCGCCGGTCGTGTGCAAGCTGTCAGAGGCGAGTTCCGCCACGGCCTGGTAGCCGTCACCTCCTGTGCCACCCCAGCGCATTTCCGGGGCAACCTCCGTGTCTGCGGTGAGAACGAATAATGGAAAACAGCGCCTTGCACGAGGCTTAATGAGGCGACCGGACTATTGGCCGCGGTGGTGATGCCACTAAGGGCGAAGGACACGCGCCGGGCCCTGAAGCTGTGGCCGAGCACCATCACCGACGGCGTACCGCGCTGGCGGCCACTCGCCTGGCTCGCCCCCAACAAACACCCATCCACAACACCGCGCACAACCACGACGTCAAACGACCGCCCTAGCGAAAGGCCGAATTAGAAGGAAGGAGCGCGATCTGCCAAACGGTCACTGGGGACCCGCCCGAAGGGCTCGGCGACGACGTTAGGCGCCGCGAAACTGGTATCGAGGTGGTCCCTTAACCTCTAGGGCGTGGCGGGAACTCCCAGGAAGATCAGAGTGGTCGGCGATCCGGTTCTGCACACCTCGTGCCGGCCGGTGACGGAGTTCGACGATGCGCTGGCGCAGCTGATCGAGGATATGTTCGCCTCGATGTACGTCGCCGAGGGTGTGGGATTGGCCGCGACACAGATCGGCGTCGACCTGGCCGTCTTCGTCTACGACTGCCCCGATGCCAGCGGGGAGCGGCAGATCGGGCACGTGGTGAACCCGGTCGTCGCCTTCACCGGCGGGCCGGCCGACGCCGGCGAAGAAGGGTGCCTGTCTGTGCCCGGTCCCTACCACGAACTCGAGCGGCCGTCGGAAGTGACCGTGCGCGGAGTCGACAAGGACGGCACCGAGCAAGAAGTAAGCGGCACCGGCTTCTTCGCTCGGTGCCTGCTGCACGAAACCGAGCACCTGTCGGGGATCCTGTTCATCGATCACCTGCCCCGCAACCGGCGCCGGCGGGTGCTGCGCGACATGGAGCCGTACGACTGGAACGCTGTTTGATCGGTTCGGGTTAGGGGCGGCCGGGCGTCAGCGCGCCGCCGCGACCAGTTCGGCGATCTGCACGGCATTGAGCGCCGCCCCCTTGCGCAGGTTGTCGTTGCTGACGAACAGCGCCAGTCCGCGACCGTCCGGCACCCCGTCGTCCTGCCGGATGCGACCGACGAAGCTCGGGTCGGCGCCCGCGGCCTGCAACGGGTTAGGCACGTCGGTGACTACGACGCCCGCGGCGGAGGCGAGCAGCTCCGTTGCCCGGGCCGGCGACAGCGGCCGCGCGAACTCCACGTTGAGCGACAGCGAGTGCCCGGTGAAGACCGGAACCCGAACGCACGTACCGGACACCATCAGCGATGGGATGCCCAGGATCTTGCGCGACTCGTTGCGCAGCTTCTGCTCCTCGTCGGTTTCGAACCGGCCGTCGTCGACGATCGAACCGGCGAGCGGCAGGACGTTGAACGCGATCGGCCGCACGTACTTCACCGGCTCGGGGAACTGCACCGCCGCTCCGTCGTGCGTCAGTTCGGCGGCGCGGTCCACGACCTGACGCACCTGCTTGTCGAGCTCGTCGACGCCGCTGAGTCCGCTCCCCGACACTGCTTGGTACGTCGAGGCGATCATTCGCACGAGTCCGGCCTCGTCGTGCAACGGCTTCAGCACCGGCATGGCCGCCATCGTCGTGCAGTTCGGGTTGGCGATGATTCCCTTGGGAGCATTGTGGATTTCGCCGCCGTTGACCTCGGCTACCACCAGCGGCACGTCAGGATCCATCCGCCAGGCCGATGAATTGTCGATCACGGTTACGCCGGCGGCGGCGAAGCGCGGGGCCAGTTCGCGGGAGCCGGCACCGCCGGCCGAAAACAGGGCGATGTCAAGACCGGAGGGATCAGCGACGGCGGCGTCCTCGACGCGGACGTCCACTCCCTCCCACGGCAGGGTCGTGCCGGCCGAGCGCGCCGAGGCGAAATAACGGATGTCGGCGATGGGAAACGAGCGCTCGGCCAGAATGCGCCGCATCACGCCACCGACCTGACCGGTCGCCCCGACGACGCCGACGCGCAGACTGGTGCTCATCGACCGGTCCCGCCGTAGACGACGGCATCACCGTCGTCCGAGCCGAGCTGGAAGGCGTCGTGCACCGCGCGGACGGCAACGTCCAGTTCGGTGTCGCGGCATACCACCGAGATCCGGATCTCCGATGTGGAGATCATTTCCACGTTGACGCCGGCGTCGGCCAAGGCGTTGAAGAAGGTTGCCGACACACCAGGATGTGAACGCATACCAGCACCGATCAACGACAACTTGCCGACGTGGTCGTCGTAGAGCAGCTCCTCGAATCCGATCTCCGGCTGGGAGCGCTTCAGCGTCTGCAGAGCCGACGGGCCGTCGCTCTTGGGTAATGTGAACGAGACGTCGGTGCGACCGGTGCCCTTGGTCTGGACGTTCTGCACGATCATGTCGAGGTTGATCTCAGCGGCGGCCAGCTCGCGGAAGATCGCGGCCGCCTCGCCCGGCTTATCCGGCACCCCGACCACGGTGACCTTGGCCTCGCTCCGGTCGTGGGCGACTCCGCTGATGATCGCGTCTTCCACTGCCAACCCCTCTATGGTGCCCGTCACCGATGTGCCGGGCTTGGTCGAGAACGACGAGCGAACGTGAATCGGAACGCCGTAGCGCCGGCCGTACTCGACCGAGCGCAGGTGCAGGATCTTCGCCCCGCACGCCGCGAGCTCGAGCATCTCCTCGTAGGTGACGGTCTCCAGCCGACGTGCGTTCGGAACGATGCGCGGGTCGGCGCTGAACACACCGTCGACGTCCGTGTAGATCTCGCAGACGTCGGCCTTCAGCGCGGCGGCCAGCGCGACCGCGGTGGTGTCGGAGCCGCCCCGGCCCAGTGTGGTGACGTTCTTCGTGTCCGGGCTCACCCCCTGGAAACCGGCGACGATGGCCACGTTGCCGGTGGCGACGCTGTCCTCGACCCGACCGGGGGTGATGTTCACGATGCGTGCGCGACCGTGTGAGGACGTCGTGAGCACGCCCGCCTGCGAACCGGTGAACGATTCGGCGGGGTAGCCGAGCGAGTGAATGGCCATCGCCAGCAGCGCCATCGAGATCCGCTCGCCCGCGGTCAGCAGCATGTCGAACTCGCGTCCGGACGGGACGGGCACGATCTGCTGGGCGAGATCGATCAACTCGTCGGTGGTGTCGCCCATGGCCGAGACGACCACGACGACGTCGTCGCCGGCCCGGCGAGTGGCGACCACCCGCTCGGCGACGCGCTTGATGCGCTCGGCGTCGGCGACGGACGAACCGCCGTACTTCTGTACGACGAGCCCCACCTGACGATCCCTTCGCGCGAACCAGCAACCGCATACAGGATACCGGCCGCGACCGCGCCGAATTGCCGCCTCTCAGCCCTACGGGGGCCCTTGGCGCCTAGAACGCCGGGATCACGCAGTGGCGGCGAAGGCCGACTCCATGATGTCCATGCCCTCCTGCACCAAGGCCTCGCCGATGACCAGCGGCGGCAGGAACCGCAGGACGTTGTTGAAAGTCCCGGCGGTGAGCGTAATCAGCCCCTCGCGGTGGCACGCAGCTGAGATCGCCGAGGTCAGGTCCGGATTCGGCTCCCTAGAGCCCACGTCAGCGACCAACTCGATCGCGAGCATGGCGCCGCGCCCGCGCACGTCGCCGATCACGCCGTACTTCTCGGCCAGCGTCCGCAACCGCGGCAACATGATCGATTCGATGTGCTTGGCCGCACCGCAGAGATCCTCGACCGCCATCGTCTCGATCGCGGCCAGAGCAGCCGCGCAGGCGACCGGATTGCCGCCGTAGGTGCCCCCGAGGCCGCCGGCGTGCACCGCGTCCATGACGTCCGCCCGGCCGGTGACGGCGGCCAACGGCAGCCCGCCGGCGATTCCCTTGGCGGTCGTGACGATGTCCGGGACGATGCCCTCGAACTCGCAGGCGAACCAGTCTCCGGTGCGACAGAAGCCCGACTGGATCTCGTCGGCGATCAGCAAGATGTCGTTGGCCGCGCACCACTGGGCGACCATTCGCAGGAACCCGGGCGCCGGCACGATGAAGCCGCCCTCGCCCTGGATCGGCTCGATGATCACCGCGGCGGTGTTCGACTCGCCGATCTGGGCGTGCACCTGCGAGGTGAACGTCGCGAACGCCTCGTCAGCGCAGTTCTCCGGACCGGTGGGCCAGCGGAACGGATAGGCCATCGGCACGCGGTAGATCTCCGAGGCGAACGGGCCGAAGCGGTGCTTGTAGGGCATGCTTTTCGCCGTCAACGCCATCGTGAGGTTCGTGCGGCCGTGGTAGGCGTGATCGAAGGCGACGATCGATGCGCGACCGGTGGCCGCTCGTGCAATCTTCACGGCATTCTCGACGGCCTCGGCGCCTGAGTTGAGTAGCACCGAGCGCTTCTCGTGATCACCGGGCGTCAACTCGTTCAGCTTCTCGGCGACGGCGACGTACTCCTCGTACGGCGTGATCGTGAAGCAGGTGTGCGTGAAATCCGAGACCTGCGCCTGCACCGACGACACGACTCGCGGCGCGGCGTTGCCGACCGAGGTCACGGCAATGCCGGAGCCGAAGTCGATCAGCTGGTTGCCGTCGACGTCCATGGCGATACCGCCGCCGGCACGTTCGATGTACACCGGAAGTGTCGTGCCGACCCCGGCCGCCACGGCCGCCTGCTTGCGGGCATGCAACTCGTTCGAGCGCGGACCGGGAATCTCGGTGCGCAACCGGCGCTGCTGCTCGACCATCGTCAGTTCCTCCGCATCAGTCGATCTCGATTCCGGCGGGGGCCGGTTCGTCAGTCAGAAATCGATGTTGTGCATGACGTGCTTGACCCGGGTGTAGTCCTCCAGACCGTAGACCGAGAGGTCCTTGCCGTATCCCGAATGCTTGAATCCGCCGTGTGGCATCTCGGCGACCAGGGGGATGTGACAGTTCACCCAGACGCAGCCGAAATCGAGGCGTCGCGAGACCCGCATCGCCCGGCCGTGATCCTTGGTCCAGACACTTGAGGCCAGTCCGTACTGCACGTCGTTGGCCCAGCGCACCGCCTCATCCTCGTCGGTGAACTGCTGAACGGTGATGACCGGGCCGAAAATCTCCTCCTGCACCGCTTCGTCGGTCTGCCGGAGATCCGACACGACGGTCGGTTCCCAGAAGTAGCCCCGCTCGCCCTGGCGCGAGCCGCCGGCAAGCACCCGGGCGTGATCGGGTAGCCGACCGAGAACGCCGCCGACCCGGTCGAGCTGATTGAGGTTGTTCAGCGGCCCGTACAACACGTCGCCGTCCGACGGCGGCCCCGTGCGGGTATTGCGAGCCTGTTCGGCGAGCGCATCGGCGAAGTCCGCGGCGATACGCGGTCCGACGAGCACCCGTGTAGCCGCCGTGCAGTCCTGGCCGGCATTGAAGTAGCCGGCGACTGCGATGTTCTCGGCCGCGTTCTCGATGTCGGCGTCATCGAACACGATCACGGGCGCCTTGCCGCCCAGTTCGAGGTGTGTGCGCTTGAGATCGCGCGCCGCGGCCTCGGCGACCTGCATACCGGCGCGGGTCGAGCCGGTGATCGAAACCATGGCCGGCGTGCGGTGGGCGACGAGCGCTCGGCCGGTGTCTCGATCGCCGCAGACGACGTTGAACACACCGGGGGGAAAGAATTCGGTCGCGATCTCGGCCATGAGCGAACTCGACACCGGCGTGGTGTCGCTGGGCTTGAGCACGACGGTATTGCCGGCCGCCAGCGCCGGGGCGAACTTCCAGACCGCCATCATCATCGGGTAGTTCCACGGCGCGACCTGGCCGACCACACCGACCGGCTCGCGCCGGACATAAGAGGTGTAGCCGCTCATGTACTCGCCGGCGCTTCGGCCTTCGAGCAGGCGGGCGGCCCCGGCGAAAAATCGGATCTGATCGATCATCGGCGGAATCTCTTCCGACATCGTCAGCTCGATCGGCTTGCCGGTGTTCTCCGATTCGGCCGCGACCAGTTCGTCCGCGCGGGCTTCGAGCGCGTCGGCGAATTTGAGCAGGGCCCGTTGGCGCTCGCTCGGTGTGGCATCGCGCCAACTCTCGAACGCTCCCGCGGCAGCCGCGTAGGCGCGGTCGACGTCCTCGGCCCCCGACAGCGGCGCGGTGCCGAACACCTCGCCGGTCGACGGGTCGATCAGATCCGCGGTCGCACCGCTGACCGAATCGACCGATTCGCCGGCGATGACGTTCTGCACCTTGCGGCTCATGACGCACTCCC
>JAFAWL010000236.1 GCA_019241805.1 Actinomycetota bacterium | reverse complement strand
CAAGTCCGGTCAACGCTTTCACCGGCGGCCGGTCAGCGACGAGGATGCCCGGGGCGAACTCGCTCACGAAAAGTTCAAGTTGGAACTGATCGGGCTCAAGGGCGGTGGCAGTGCCGAGGAGTCGGTCGAGGTCGGCGGCGGCGTCTTGACGATGTACGACAACCTCGATGCGCGCAGCGGCGAGCGGGTGTGGACCGACCTGTGCCGTGGCCCGCATCTGCCGACCACGCGTCGGATCGCGGCGTTCACATTGATGCGGAGTGCAGCGGCCTACTGGCGTGGCAGTGAGAAGAACGAACAGCTGCAGCGCATCTACGGAACAGCATGGGCGTCCCGTGACGACCTCAAGGCCTACCTCGCGCACCTCGAGGAAGCGGCCAAGCGCGACCACCGCAAGCTCGGTGCCGAGCTGGACTTGTTCAGTTTCCCCGACGAGATCGGTTCGGGGCTGGCCGTGTTCCATCCCAAGGGCGGCCAGCTGCGGCGGGTGATGGAGGACTATTCCCGGCGCCGACACCAAGAAGCCGGATACGAGTTCGTGAACTCGCCGCACATCACGAAGAGCACGCTGTTCGAAACGTCCGGCCATCTCGGCTTCTACAAGGAGTCGATGTATCCGGCGATGCACCTCGACGAGGAGTACGGTTCCGACGGCGAACTGCGCCGACCGGGCCAGGATTACTACCTCAAGCCGATGAATTGCCCGTTCCACTGTCTGATCTTCCGCTCACGGGGCCGCTCCTATCGCGAGCTACCGCTGCGGTTGTTCGAATTCGGCAGTGTCTACCGCTACGAAAAGTCCGGTGTCGTGCACGGGCTGACGCGCGTACGCGGCATGACTCAAGACGACGCGCATATCTACTGCACTCCGGATCAACTGCAGGATGAGATCAAGTCGCTGCTGCGGTTCGTGATCGATCTGCTGCGCGACTACGGTCTGGACGACTTCTATCTGGAGTTGTCGACCCGCAATGACGAGAAGTATGTCGGCACCGACGAGCAGTGGGCCGAGGCGACCGATGCTCTGCGCCACGCGGCCCTCGACTCGAAGCTGGAGCTCGTGCTGGATCCCGGCGGCGCCGCCTTCTATGCGCCGAAGATCTCGGTGCAGGCGCGTGACGCCATCGGCCGCACCTGGCAGATGTCGACCATTCAGGTCGACCTGCAGATGCCCGACCGATTCGAGTTGGAATATCAGGGCGCCGATGGCGAGCGGCACCAGCCCTACATGATTCATCGGGCGTTGTTCGGGTCGGTCGAACGATTCATCGGCGTCCTCACCGAGCACTACGCCGGTGCGTTCCCGGCCTGGCTGTCGCCCGTCCAGGCCGTTGCCATTCCCATTTCCGACGATCAGGCCGACTATCTGTTCGACGTCGCGCGGCGGTTGCGTGAGCGCGGTATCCGGGTCGAGGTGGACGATTCCGCCGATCGCATGCAGAAGAAGATCCGCACCGCCCAGAAGCAGAAGGTGCCGTTCATGCTCTTGGCCGGCGCCGCTGACGCCGAGGCCGAGGCAGTGTCGTTCCGCTACCGCGACGGCTCGCAGCGAAACGGTATCCCGATCGAGCAGGCCATCGCCGAGATAACGACGTTCGTCGAGACGATGGTGAACGCTTCGCCCACCGCCGAACAATTCGCGGTCGCGGCTTCGTGACCGACATGACGCCGGCCGCTCAACTGCCGGGAGATCCAGACGGGTTCGAGCGGCTGTGGACGCCGCATCGGATGGCCTACATCAAGGGCGAGAACAAGCCGCGGCATGGTGAGGCGGGGGAGGAGTGCCCGTTCTGTCGCATCCCCACGCTCAGCGACGAGGACGGACTGGTTGTTGCTCGCGGCCGTCTGGTGTACTCCGTGCTGAATTTGTATCCGTACAACGCCGGGCACCTGATGACCGTGCCGTACCGACATGTGGCTGACTACACCGACCTCGATGTCGACGAGACCGCCGAACTCGCCACATTCACACAGCAGGCGGTTCACACGTTGCGCGCGGTTTCCGCTCCGCACGGTTTCAACATCGGCATGAATCAAGGCGCGGTGGCGGGCGCCGGGATCGCGGCGCATCTGCATCAGCACGTCGTGCCCCGCTGGGGCGGCGACACGAACTTCCTGCCCATCGTCGGCCAGACGCGAGTGCTGGCGCAGCTACTGGGCGACACCCGGAACGCACTCGCCGCGGCGTGGACGGTCGCGCAGTAGCGTCGAGTCGTGCCGATCTTGCATCTGCGGGGAGTCTTGCTGCCCGACGAGGTCGAACGTGACGCCTGGCTGCTCGGTGATCGCCTGACCTTCGTTCGGCCCTCCGGTGAGGCCGAGACGATCTGTCAGAGCGGCTTCGTCCTGCCCGGGCTGGTGGATGCTCACTGCCATATAGGCCTGTCACCGAGCGGGCACGTGACCGATGTTGAGGGACTGGCCGAACAGGCGCGGCGCGATCGCGACGCGGGCGCCCTGCTACTGCGCGACGCCGGATCGCCGGTCGACAACACCAGCGTGCAACGTGATCCCGATCTTCCCCGCCTCGTCCGCGCCGGTCGGCATATCGCCCGGCCGCACCGCTACATCCGCCACCTCGGTGTCGAGGTCGAGCCAGACCAACTGGCCGACGAGGTCGCGTGCCAGGCCATGCGCGGCGACGGCTGGGTGAAGATCGCCGCTGATTGGATCGATCGGACGGTCGGAGACCTCGCCCCCGTCTGGCCGCGCTGGGCGCTGGAGCAAGCCGTAGCTCGGGCCCATGAACTGGGTGCTCGGGTCGCCGTCCACGTATTCGGCGAAGATGCCTTACCGGATCTGATCGCCGCGGGGGTTGACTCGATCGAGCACGGCACCGGGCTCACCGACGACATGCTCGATGCCGTCGCGGCCCGCGGTATCGCCGTCGTCCCGACTTTGATCAACATCGATACGTTTCCAGCGATCGCGGCTCAGGGCGAGGCCAAATTTCCGACCTACGCGGCCCATATGCGCGCGCTGCACGAAACTTCGCGCGAGCGCATCCGCGCGGTCTGGGAGGCGGGGATCCCGGTCTACGTCGGCTCCGACGCCGGCGGCAGCTTGCCGCACGGACTGGTCCGCAACGAGATCGCGTCGCTGGTGGCGGCCGGTCTGCCGGCGGCTGAGGTCATCGCCCGAGCAAGTTGGCTGGCCAGGGAGTGGCTCGGCCGTCCTGGCCTGGTCGAGGGGGCAGAAGCCGACCTGCTCGTTTTCGACGCCGACCCGCGAGAGGACGTCGGCGTCCTTCGGTATCCGCGGCGGATCGTGCTCCGCGGGCGCGTCGTCGCCTGACCGGTGAGTCGATACCGCCGGCCGAGGGCGGACCGGGCCGCGCTATCATAGATACAACATGGATACGGGCAATATGCAAGTAAGCCGACCGGTGACGTTGTCGGCCGCTGAACGGGCCTATCGCCACACGCGACAGGCGATTCTCAGCCGGGAGCTGCCGCCCTACGAGGTGTTCTCCGAAGCCAGCGTGGCCGACGCCGTGGGTGTCTCGCGCACGCCGGTTCGTGAGGCGCTGCTCCGGCTACAGGCCGAAGGGTTCCTGCGCCTGCTGCCCAAGGTGGGTGCGATGGTGATTCCGGTCACCGAGCAGGAGCGGGCCGACGTACTAGAAACTCGTCATCTGGTCGAGTCGTTCGCCGTCCGACGGGTCATCACCGGTGGCGGTGTCTCGCCGCTGGTGACACGGCTACGTGAACGCATCGACGTGATGCGCCGGGCGGTCAAAGACCGGGACACCGCGGCGTACGTGGAGGCCGATCGGGCTTTTCACGAACAGATTGTGGCCGCCGCGGGCAACGAGATCCTCATCGAGCTCTACCGCTCGTTGCGCGACAAGCAACTGCGGATGGGGGTCATCAACCTGGTCGAGCCGGCCGGTTCCCGAATCGATCCGTCGCGTCTGCGCGCGACTCTGGCCGAGCACGAGCGCATAGCTGACGCGATCGCCGCCCGCAGCCTGCGGGCGGCCGAGTCTGCCGTCCAGGACCACCTCGATCGCGCCGCGCACCTGCTGGCCTCACGTGGGTCTGGCCCGTCGTGACCGGTTCGTCAGCGACCGATTCACGCGGCACCGGCTTGAAACGCAACAGTCTGACGGCTGTGCGGGGTTGGATGATCGCCGCACTCGTGTATCTCACCGCGGTCTTCCATCGAAGTTCGCTGGGCGTTGCCGGACTTGAGGCGACGCACCGGTTTCACATCGGCGCCGGCCAGCTGAGCGTCTTCGTCCTCCTGCAGGTCGGCGTCTATGCGGCCATGCAGGTGCCCACCGGCGTGCTGGTCGACCGCTACGGGCCGCGTCGCCTATTGACCGTCGCCGCCGCACTGATGGGCGTGGCGCAGCTGATCTTTGCGGTGGCTCCGTCATACCCGATGGCGCTCGCTGCTCGCGCCCTGCTCGGCGCCGGTGACGCGCTCACCTTCGTCAGCGTCCTGCGCTTCGCGGCACTGCACTTCAACCCCCGGCAGTATCCGATGATCGTCGCCGTAACGGCCGTACTCGGCTCGGTCGGCAACGTCCTGGCGACCGTTCCGCTTTCGCTCGCGCTGCACTCAGCCGGCTGGACTCCCACGTTCGGCGTGACCGCGATGGTGTCAGCCGGCGCGGCACTCGCGGTCTGGTCACTAGTGCCGGACAACGCGCCCACCCTCACACCGTTGCGGCTGTCCGAACTCGGGCCGCCGATCCGTCGGGTGGGCGCCCGGGTATGTCGCGCCTGGGCGACGCCGGGAACGCGGCTCGGGTTCTGGGTGCACTTCGCCTCGATGTCGACGACCACCGTCTTCACGCTGCTCTGGGGAGTGCCTTACCTCGTAGCGATCGGCTTCAGTCAATCGGCCGCGAGTGCGGTGCTGCTCGTCTGCGTCGCGATGGCGGTCATCGCCGGGCCGCCGATCGGGATGGTGATCGGACGGCGGCCGTCGTTGCGCGTGCCCATCGCCATCGGCGTGTGCGTGAGCACCGCAGTCGGCTGGCTGGTTCTCCTCGAACTGGGCGGCAGCAACCCGCCCATCGCACCGGTCGTGTTGCTCGTCGTCTTCGCCGCACTGGGAGGTCCCGTCTCGGCCATCGGATTTGCCCTGGCCCGCGACTACAACGAGCCCAGCATGGTCGGGACGGCGACCGGAGTCGTCAACGTCGGCGGATTTGTGGCCGCAATCGTGGGATCGGCCATCGTCGGCGCGACGCTCGAGGTGCGCGGCGGAAGCTCGGCCGGTGACTACCGGGTCGCGTTCGCCGCGATGCTCCTGGTCCAGGTGGTCGGCATCGCCCAGCTGGTGCGCTGGTGGCGACGGGCGCGAGCGGTGGCGATCCGTCGTCAACGGCAGGGTCTGTCCGTGCCCGTGCGGGTCGTGGCGCGGGGGTGGGATCTGGTCAGCGACGCGGAGTTGGCCAGCCTCGGCGTGAGCGATCCGTCCACCTCGCCCCGAGTCTGACCGTCAGGTTGACATCTGGGAACTGCCTCTTGTCTGGCTAGCCACGAGCCGGTAGACATTGCGTTACGCCGAACCGCAAGGGGAGGCGCGAACGGGAAGAGAACCGGCCCGATCCGACGGGAAACCGACGGGAATCGCGAGTAACGACGCGGAAGCCGGAGAGGATCCCGGGAGGTTCGAACGCGTTACCGGGCGAACCGAACGTAGGGCCCCTCGAACTCATACTTCGAGGGGCCCTACACCTTTTCTACCGGTCGGCAGGCCCCGCGCCGCATCGCCACGCCGGGTGGGTGCGCGACGCTCGTGCTGGATCTCCGCCGCCGACATGGCAGAATGTCTGCGAGTACCGGCACGTCGCGGCCCTCTCCCCGCGTCGCGTCAGTCCATCGGGCACATCCGAGCCGCTGACCCCACGCGACTCTGAGCGTGCCCAACGAACCTCAGTCTGGAGCACTGCACCCGTGGCAACGAAGATCAAGCTGATGCGTCTGGGCAAGATGCGCGAGCCGCACTACCGGATCGTGGTGGCCGACGCCCGCACGAAGCGGGACGGTCGGTCGATCGAGACCATCGGCGAGTACCACCCGAAGAACGACCCGTCAGTCATCCGCGTCGATGCCGAGCGGGCGGCCTACTGGCTCGGCGTCGGCGCCCAGCCGACCGAAGCCGTCGCCGCGATCTTCAAGGTCACCGGCGACTGGCAGAAGTTCAAGGGCCTGCCGGCGCCCGAACCCATGAAGGTCGCCGAGCCGAAGCCGAGCAAGCTCGAGCGCTTCAATGCGGCGCTCGCCGAAACCTCGGGGGAATCGTTGCCCGAGGCGACCACTGCGCGTAAGCGGGCCCCGCGCAAGGCGGCCGAGCCGGCGGCCGAGTCCGGCGAATCGGCCGAAACCGGGCCGACCGCTACCACGGAGAGCAGCGCCGAGTCGCCTGAGACGGAGCAGGCCTGACGTGCTCGAAGACGCCCTCGAGCACCTAGTGCGCGGCATCGTCGATCACCCGGACGACGTGCACGTCGAGTCGGTCGGTGGTCGACGAGGGACCCGGCTGGAGATTTCGGTTCACCCCGATGATCTCGGGCGGGTCATCGGTCGCAACGGTCGCACGGCAAAGGCGCTGCGCCAGGTGATCAATGGGGTCGGCGGCAAGGGAATCCGCGTCGACGTGCTCGATAGCGGACGTGACTGAGCAGTCGAGGTCCACGCCACCTGATCGCGCCCGCTCCACCCCGGACGCCGACCGGCCCTCGACCGGGAACCCGGCCGAGGACGTCCTCGACCAGTCGCAGCCCGACGACGTCCCCGACCAGCCGCAGGCCGACGACGTCGTCGACGTCGGCCGGATCGGGCCGGCGCATGGGGTTGGCGGCGAGGTCTTCGTCGAACCGAGAACCGATCAGCCGGAGTTGCGTTTCGCGCCCGGCGCACGACTACGAACCTGGCCGCCGACGGCCGCGCCGCTGACCGTCGAGTGGGCCCGGTACCAGGGCAATCGGTTCGTCGTCCGCTTCGCGGGGGTCGCCGACCGAGCAGCCGCGGCCGCCCTGCATGGCATCCGTCTGCAAATCCTGACCACTGATCGGGACGAGCTCGAGGACCCCGACGAGTTCTACGACTCTGATCTGATCGGATTGCAGGCCCGCTCGCCCGCCGGAACACCGATCGGGCCGATCATCGACGTGCTGCACATGGCCGGCGGGGACTACCTGCTCCTCGATGTGTCCGGTGTCGAGCGCATGGTGCCGTTCGTGCGCGCGATCGTCACCGCGGTCGACCTGCGCGCCGCCACGGTGATCGTCGACGCCCCGCACGGACTGTTCGAGCTATGACCGGGCCGCGGCTCCGGATCGACGTGGTATCCATCTTCCCGGAGTACCTGGCGCCGTTGCGTCAGTCTCTGGTCGGGAAGGCGATCGAGCGCGGGCTCATCACCCTCGGTCTGCACGATTTGCGCCGGTTCACCGACGATGCTCATCGTACGGTCGACGACACGCCCTACGGGGGCGGCCCAGGGATGGTCATGCTGCCCGAGCCCTGGGGTCGCGCACTGGATCACGTGGCCCCGCCCGCGACCGTTGTGCAGCCCCGGTTGATCGTCCCGACGCCGACGGGGGTGCCCTTCACCCAAACGCACGCGGCCGAACTGGCACTCGAGCCGTGGCTGGTCTTCGCCTGCGGCCGGTACGAGGGTATCGACGCACGGGTTGCCGACTATGCGCGGCAACGGATGCTGGTCGACGAGGTGAGCCTCGGTGACTACGTCCTGGCCGGAGGAGAGGTCGCGACCCTGGTCGTGGTCGAGGCGGTGGCCCGGCTGCTTCCCGGCGTCCTCGGCAACGCCGAATCGGCTCGCGACGACTCGTTCGCGGCCGGCCCCGGCGGCCACCTCGAAGCCCCGGTGTACACGAAACCGGCGAGCTGGCGCGGACTGGACGTGCCGGAGGTGCTCTTGTCCGGGCACCACGCAGCGATTGCCACCTGGCGGGCGGAGCAGTCGCGGGCGCTCACGGCTCGCCGTCGCCCCGATCTGCTGACCGGCGGCGACCAGCAACCGCGCCGTGAGACGGTGGAGCACGGCGAGACGGTCGAACGGGTCATCGGCGCCGACTGAGGTGGACGGCCACGTACGCCGACGCCGCAGGAGGCCGGTTTCGCGTCCGGGCGGCGGATATGGCACCATCGAGTGGTTGCCCGGCCGCGTGTCCGAGGCGCCGCCCACGCCCTGCGTTTCTCGCCGGTGCGGCGCGCCGAGAATCGTCACGGGCCATCTCGGAACACGACCTCGAAGGACAGTGCGACATGGACACCCTGGACACGCTCGACTCCGAATCGCTGCGGTCCGACGTACCCGACTTCCGTCCGGGCGACACCCTGCGGGTGCACGTGCGGGTCATCGAGGGAACGCGCTCGCGCGTGCAGATCTTCCAGGGCGTCGTAATCCGTCGTCAGGGTGGCGGCCTGCGTGAGACGTTCACCGTGCGAAAGGTGAGTTTCGGCGTCGGTGTGGAGCGGACGTTCCCGGTTCACACGCCGGTCATCGACAAGATCGAGATCGTGACCCGCGGCGATGTCCGCCGGGCCAAGCTCTACTACTTGCGCGATCTCCGCGGGAAGGCCGCGAAGATCAAGGAGAAGCGCGAGCCCGCCGCCCGCTAGGGCGTCCCCGCCGCGTCGCGATGAGTTCCGACGGCCCGCTGCCTCCTGGCGGCGAGCAGCCCCCGCGTCCCGAGCCGGACTCACCCACATCCATCGAGCCAAACCGCGCCGCGCCCGCCCGCCACGCTGAGCATCCGGGCGGACTCGAACCGCACTTGGCCGACTCGCTCGCGCTGGACGAAGCCCTCGGCGAGGCCGGCCCCCAGCCCGCGGCCGCCGATCGATCGGGCCCATCGGCCGCACCCGGGCAGCGCACAACCCGCCCGGCCGACGAGCGCAGAAATCATCCCGGCGGCGTGTTTGCCGACGGCGGGGTGACGAGCCCGGCGCCCGTCACTGCGTCCGCGTCGACCCCGTCCGGATCGACCCCGTCCGGATCGACCGCGTCCGGATCGACCCCGTCCGGATCAGGTCGACTCCGCGCGGCCACCGGTCTGACCGGACCTTCTCGCCGCGAGCGGCGACGTGCCCGTAAGGCCAAACGCGGTAAGGCGCCCTGGTGGGAGCTGCCGCTGCTGATCGCGATCGCGGTCGTGGTCGCCATGCTGATCAAGACTTTCTTCGTGCAGCCGTACTTCATCCCGTCCGAGTCGATGGAGAAGACGCTGCACGGGTGCACGGGCTGTTCCGGCGACCGCATCCTCGTGAACAAGCCGATATATCACCTGCGCGACCCGCACCCGGGCGACATCGTCGTGTTCAAGGCGCCGAGCGGTTGGGACGACGAGCCGACCCCGAAGCCACCGAGCAATCCGATCGTGCGGGCAGTCCGTTGGGTCGGTCAGCTCATCGGTGTCGTGCCTCCGGACGAGAACGATCTGGTCAAGCGCGTCATCGCCACCGGCGGCCAGACGGTCCAGTGCTGCGATGCCGAGGGCCGCGTGCAGGTCAGCACCAACGGACCCGGCGGCCCGTGGCGTTCGCTGACCGAGCCCTACATCTACCAGGATCTGCCCTGGGTCTCGACCGACCGGCCCGGTCAGGCGACCCCGATCGACACCTCGCTCGACCAGCGGACGTTCGGTCCGGTGACGGTGCCCAAGGGCCGATTGTGGGTGATGGGTGACCATCGGTCGGTCTCGGCCGACTCGCGCTACCACTACACCCACGACTTCCGCGCAGACGCGGTCGGCAGCACGGTGTCGAGCAGCGCAGTGATCGGTAAGGCCGTGCTCATCGTCTGGCCGCCGTCGCGCTGGCGCACGCTGGGCACGCCGTCGACATTCAAGCAACTGGCCCTGGGTGGCGGGGGTACGGCGGCCCCCGTGCTGGCGGCGGGTGCCGTGGTGCTGCCGATCTGGCTCGGACGGCGCCGTCGGCGCCGGCGGTGACCGAGCCGGCCCGCCGTTTCGGGGCCCGGGTGCTCGTGGTCGACGATCAGGACCGGGTGCTGCTCATCAACGAACAGTTGGACGACGACCAGGGGCCCTACTGGCTCACCCCCGGCGGCGGGATCGAGCCGGGAGAGTCGCCGGTGGCTGCGGCCGTGCGTGAGGTTTACGAGGAGACCGGGTTGCGCGTCAGCGTGAGGCCGGACTCACCGGTCGTGCATGTCGACCGGCGTACCTGGTCCTACGCCGGCCAGGCGTTCGATCAGACCAATCATTTCTACGTGGCTCGCTCGCCGAGTGGCGTCGACCCCGTGCCGGCCGAACCGACCGAGATGGAGGCGGCGACACTTCTCGGTCTGCGTTGGTGGACGTTGAACGAACTGCGCGGCTCGATCGAGACGTTCTTCCCGCCCGAGATCGCCGAGGTCCTCGAGCGAGCGCTGACGGTGCTCGCGGGTTGCGTGGACCCGTCCGCGCGCCCCGGAAACGGATGACGGCCAGCGCCCCGGACGGGCCGTCATCCCTTCCCGGTCGGCGTAGCGTATGACAGGTCATGACGTCCTCCTCTGCCAGCGCAGTGCGGCTGTTCAGGCCACCGCGCCCGGTTGTTCGGCGTGACGCCGGAATCGAGGCGTACGAGGCGGCTCTGAGCCGCGCCGGTTTCGCCGCGGTCGCGGGAGCCGATGAGGCGGGACGAGGCGCATGTGCCGGTCCGCTCGTCGTGGCGGCGTGCATCGTGGCGCCTGGTCGCCGGGGCCGGATCGAGGGGCTGGCCGACTCGAAAGTTTTGACGGCGGCGACGCGGGAGCGGCTCTACGAGCAGGTCGTTCGTCGTGCCGCTGCCTACGCGGTCGTCGTGATTTCGGCGGCCGAGGTCGATGCGATCGGATTGCACGTGGCCAATTTGGCCGGCATGCGGCGAGCGATCGGTCTGCTGGAGCCCAGGCCTTCGTACGCATTGACCGACGGCTTTCCGGTGCCCGGTCTGGGGGTGCCGACGACCGCGGTGTGGAAAGGTGACGCTGTGGTCGCCTGTATCGCGGCGGCGTCGATACTGGCGAAGGTGACGCGAGACCGGATCATGCGCGAGTTGCACGAGCAGTGGCCCGAGTACGACTTCGCCAAGCACAAGGGGTACGTCACCGCCCATCACGCGGCCGCACTGGAGCGGCACGGCCCCTGCCCCGAGCATCGACGTCGCTACATCAACGTGCAGCGCGTCCTGCGAGCCGGCGACCCGGTCGGAGAGAATGCCGCCATCGACTTCGAGCTGCTGACCGACGACACCAACATGACATCCGCCTACGCCGACGGCGATCTCGCAACCTACCCGAGCTTGGAGACCGCGTGAGCACTGAGGACCTCGAGAACTACGAGACCGACATGGAGCTGCAGCTCTATCGCGAGTACAAGGACATCGTCTCGCAGTTCAGCTACGTCGTGGAGACCGAGCGGCGCTTCTACCTCACCAACGAGGTCGAGCTGACCCCGCAGACGGCCGACGGCGAGGTCTATTTCGAGCTGACGATGCGCGACGCCTGGGTGTGGGACATGTATCGGCCGGCGCGATTCGTGAAGACGGTTCGCGTCGTGACGTTCAAAGACGTCAACATCGAGGAGCTCGACAAGCCCGAACTGGAGTTACCCAGCTCCTAACTTGCCGCCGGTCGGGTCGGGCCAACCGGTCCGCTGCACACCGGCGGACCTCGGTCAAGTCGTCTGCCCACAGGCCCCCGCTTGTCCACAGGCCGCGCCGCTGCGGCTCACCCGTCACGCCCCGGCGGGATCGTTGTCGCCATGACAGCCAACCGCGCCATCGGCCAATACGGGGAGCGGCTAGCAGCCCGTTATTTGGCCGAACGCGGGCTGGAGATCCTGGATCGCAATTGGCGTTGCCGCGACGGTGAGCTGGACATCGTCGCGCGCGATGACGCCGCGGTCGTGTTCTGCGAGGTGAAGACCCGGTCGTCGACCGACTACGGCTACCCAGCCGAGGCGGTCGACGGGATCAAGGCGGCGCGGATTCGACGCCTTGCGCTGGCCTGGTTGGCCGACCACCGAAGCGCCGAGGGATTCCGGCCGGAGTTGCGATTCGACGTCATCAGTGTCGTGCTGGCCCGTCGCGGCGCGCCAAGCGTCGAGCACCGGATCGGCGCGTTCTGATGACCGTGGCCAAGACTCTCGCGGTAGCACTGGCCGGAGTCAGCGGCCGGCTCGTCGAAATCGAGGCCGATGTCGGACCAGGGCTGCCTGGGCTGACTTTCACCGGACTCGCCGACGTCTCAGTCGTCGAATCGCGCGACCGGATCCGCGCGGCAGTGATGAACAGCGCGATCGAGTGGCCGAACAAGCGGATAACCCTGGCGCTGTTTCCGGCCGACGTGCCGAAAATTGGCAGTCGGTTCGATCTCGCATTGGCCATCGCCGTGCTCGCCGCCACCGGCGTCGTCGCACCGGCAACGATCGCCGACAGCGTCTGGATCGCAGAACTCGGACTGGACGGATCGCTTCGGCCGGTTCGAGGCGTGCTGCCGGCGGTGCTCGCCGCACGCCGGGCCGGCGTACGGCGGGTAGTAGTCGCGCGCGCCAACTGCGCCGAAGCGGCGCTGGCGTATCGCCCGGGCGGATCGCACCCGAGCGCACCGGAAGCGGATGCCTCGGCCAACGCGTCCTTCGACGTGCACGTTGCCGACGATCTCAGTCAGGTCGTCGGCTGGCTCACCGGTCGGTCGGCGCCGCCGGAGCGGGCCACGGCCCACGAGACCGAAGCCGAGTCGAGCGCGACCCCCGACCTTGCCGATGTTGCCGGCCAGCAGTTGGCCAAACGCGCGCTCGAGGTCGCGGCGGCCGGGCGGCATCACGTCTTCCTGCAGGGTGCACCCGGCGCCGGCAAGACGATGCTCGCCGAGCGCCTGCCCGGGTTGCTGCCTCGACTCAATGACGATGCCGCGCTCGACGTGACCGCCGTGCACTCGGTCGCCGGGCGGCTCGACAGCCAGTCGCGTCTCGTACGACGACCGCCGTGGCAGGCCCCGCATCACAGCACCACCGTCGCCGCACTCGTCGGCGGCGGATCCGGCTTGGCCCGACCCGGAGCGATTTCCCTGGCCCATCACGGCGTGCTCTTCCTCGACGAGGCGCCCGAATTCACGCCTCGGGCCATCGATGCGCTTCGACAGCCACTGGAAAGCGGGGAAGTCGTGCTGCACCGCAGTCAAGGCGCGGTCACGTATCCGGCGCGGTTCCAGTTGGTTCTTGCCGCCAATCCTTGCCCGTGCGGACGCCGTGAGCGTGACTGCGCGTGCGCGCCGAATACGCGGCGACGGTACGAGCAAAGATTGTCCGGGCCGCTGCTGGATCGGGTCGACGTGCGCATGTATGTCGATCCGGTACCGCGCGGTGAGTTGTTCGAAGAGCGGGCGAACGAATCCAGCGCCGACGTCGCGCGTCGCGTTGCGAAGGCCCGGGCAACCGCCGCGCAGCGTTGGGCTGATTCCGGTTGGTCGGTCAATGCCGACGCACCGGGTGCGTTCCTGCGCCAGGACAGATTCCGCTTGTCCCCGCGGGTCGTCGCGCCGGCCGAACTCGGAATGGAACGGGGACAGCTGAGCGCCCGGGGTTATGACCGCGTACTCCGGATGGCGTGGTCGATCGCGGATCTGGCCGGACACGTCACACCGACCGCAGGTGACCTCGCCGAAGCGTTGTTCTTCCGGACCGGCCGCAGCGGGTCGGTTGCGGCGTGACCGGTCCGCCGCTGGATGCGGCCGGTCCGAGTCCGGAGCTGCTGCGGGCCCGGGCCTTCATGAGCCGGGTCGCCGAACCGGGTCATTGGGCGCTCTGGCGCTTCGTCGAACAGTACGGACCGATCGACGCGGTTCGTGCGATCGTGGCAGGCACCGTTCCCGACGACGTTGCCGCGGTGACCGCCGCGCGTAGGGACCGGACCGATCCTGATGCCGATCTCGACGTGGCCGCGCGGCACGGTATCCGGCTGCTGGTGCCGGAGTCCGCCCGATGGCCGACCACAGCGTTCGCGGCCTTGCAGCGGGCGGCCACCGCGGCCGGGGCCGCCCGCCGAGTCGAACTCATGGCGATGGCGACTCCACCGCTTGCGCTCTGGGTCAAGGGGAGCCTGGACGAGGCGCTGCCAGTCCGCTCGGTCGCGATCGTCGGGTCGCGGTCCAGCACGGCCTACGGGGACGCCGTGGCGGCTGAGCTCGCCTTCGGGCTCGCTCGTCGAGGTGTCGTCGTCATCAGTGGCGGCGCCTTCGGTATCGACGCGGCGGCCCATCGGGCGGCGCTGGCGGCCGAAGGAGCGACCGTCATCGTGTCCGCCGGTGGCCTGGATCGTCCCTATCCGGCGGCACACGCCAATCTGTTCGAGCGTGTCGCGCACGCCGGGGCGCTGATCAGTGAGAGTCCGCCGGGCACCGCGCCGCAACGTCATCGCTTCCTGAGCCGGAATCGGCTCATCGCCGCGCTGGCTGGGGGCACGGTCGTGGTCGAGGCGGCCCTGCGATCCGGTGCGCTCAACACCGCCGCTCACTGCGTAAATCAGGGCCGACCGTTGATGGTCGTGCCCGGCCCGGTCACCTCTGGGCGTTCAGCCGGCTGTCACGCGCTACTTCGCCGCGAGGGGTACTCCGCGCTGTTGGTCGAATCCGTCGACGACGTGATCGGGGTCGTCGGGCGGATCAGCGAGGTCGCTGTCCGCACCGCCGTGAACACGAACACCGGTTCGGACATGAGCCGTCGAGGGCGACTCGACTCGGTCGACGCGCTGGCTCGCCGGGTGTTCGACGGCTTGCCGGCCCGCGGTTCGATCAGTGTCGAACGCCTGGCCTCCCGGTGCGGATTCGACATCCGCGAGGTCATACGAGCCTTGCCTGTGTTGGAGATGGCCGGGCTGGTCGAGCGCGACGAGTCCGGTGTGCGGATAGCGGTCGAACTCGGCTGACGGTGTGCGACGTCGCGCCGATCATTGGCCGGCATCGCCTCGGGGTCAGTGCTGACCGATCCGCCGGCGGACGGCGCGAAGGGGACGAGTAACCCGCCAGGAAACGCTTTGCCGAACGCGAACAAGCTCCTCCTGGACTGCGGTGAGTTCAGCCCGCAGGGCAAGGATGTTCTCACCCATCGGTTCGACGGTCGAGGCCGTCGCCGACGGCGCGGTCGGCTTCTCCGATCCCGAGGCCGCCAATTTCTGAACGCGGCCCAACAGCGGGGATTCGGCCGAGCAACACAGCAAGTCCTGCACCGGTTTTCGAACCGCGTTCTCGGACAGGAAGTCAACGACGTCGGTTTCGCTTTCGATACGCCGCAAGTGGCCGTACGCACCGATCACGTAGACATACTCGAACTGACGCCGCACCTCGCGAATGACGTCGCTGGGCAGCATGCCGGCATGAAGGGTGATCGCAAGCGTGGCGAACTCCATGACGACTACGGGGTGGGCAGCCAAGAGGTTCGGAGCGCCGCGTAGAACTCGAATGTCGTGGCCCTCGACGTCGATCTTCAGAACGCGGACGTTCTCCTGGCGGTTGGGGTCGAGAATGTCATCGAGCCGGCGCATGCCCACCTTTTCGACCAGCTCGGCGCCGGAAGGGTGGTTCTTGATGACCGCGGCCAATTCGTCGGCCGAGCCGTTCAACATGCCGCTGCCGGCCGGGAAGTTGACGTTGGTGAAGAACTCGATCTCACCCTCGGCATCGGACACGGCACAACCGACGATCTCAACGTTTTCGCATCCGTTGCGCGTGACGTTAGTCCGCAACCAGGGCAATACCTTCGGATTAGCTTCGATCGCGACAACGTGGCATGCCGGGTGAGCCAGTGCAAGCGCGACCGCGTGCACCCCGAGGTTGGCCCCGACGTCGACCAACGTCGCGTCCTCGACGCCCGCGAGCAGTCGATCGACGATGGTCAACGGGCTGTCTTCGAACGGTTTGCCGTCGACCAGCGCGGCAAGGTATTCGTCGGTGTCACCGCCATCGAGCTCGACCCGGCGACCGAGCACAACTGGAGTTCTGTGCATGGGCCGGAGCGTAGCAGCGGATCGCGTTGATCTATGAACATCCAGCCATGAAGCCGACATAACGACTATGGCCCGAAGGCAGCGGCAGCCGACGCTCGCTACTGCCATGATCGGTCATAGGGCGTCGGCGTCGGTAACCGAGCCGCGTCGCACGGGACGGCCGGGCAGCAGCACCCGCATTGCTACCGCGGGAAGGATCAGAACGGTCAGGACGCCCGCCGTCACCAAGGCGGCTGCGGTCTGGCTGGCGACGTAGTGATTGTCCGTGCCGATCGCAGCGATTACGACGATGAGCGGTAGTCCGGTGGCGGAGAACAGCGCCAGGCTCAGACGGGGCCGCGGCGTCAACGCTTGGCGATAGACCAGCCAGGTCGGTAGGCCCCGAACCGCGAGCAGCAGCGCGACGTACATCGCCACTGCCGCCAGTGCGAGCGGATGGTGACCGAAGGACTTCAGATCGAGCTTCGCTCCGCTGACGACGAAAAACACCGGCACGAACAGTCCGAAACCGATGGCTTCGAGCTTGCCTTCGAACACCTCGGTCTCGACCCGGTGCCCACGCCCGCTGACCGCGACGCGGACGATGATGCCCGCCGCGAACGCTCCGAGCAGCACGTCGAGGCCAAGCTGGCTGGCCAACAACACCAGGGCGACGATCAACAACATCGCCGCTCGGACCGGCAGTTGGGAACTCGAATGCAATCCCCGGCGCAGTGCCTCCGTGACCGGTTGACCCCAAGGGCGGCCGGCGGCGTAGGCGAACCCCGTGGCCAACACGCCGAAGCCGGCCAACAGTAAGGCGGTCAAGACGGGGTGGTCACCGCCGAGCAGCAGCGCGATCAGCACGATCGGTCCGAACTCTCCGAGGCTGCCGATAGCGAGCACGTGGTGTCCGAACGCTTCGTCGATCAATTCGGCGTCGCGCAGGATCGGAAGCAGTGTGCCCAGCGCGGTCGTGGTCAGTGACAATCCGATGACGACTTCACCATGTCGGTGGCCCGCGACGAGCAGC
>JAFAWL010000260.1 GCA_019241805.1 Actinomycetota bacterium | reverse complement strand
CGGACATGGACGTCTATCGCGACGAAATCTTCGGTCCGGTGTTGTGCGTGGTGCGGGCGCAGACCTATGAACAGGCCGTGAGCGTAATCAACGCCAACCAGTTCGCGAACGGCACGGCAATCTTCACGCGCGACGGCGGCGCGGCTCGACAGTTCCAGTTCGACGTCGAGGTCGGGATGGTGGGCATCAACGTCCCGATTCCGGTGCCGGTCGCGTACTACTCCTTCGGCGGCTGGAAGAACTCCCTGTTCGGCGACGCTCACATGTACGGTCCGGAGGGAATCAACTTCTACACGCGAGGCAAGGTCGTCACGTCGCGCTGGCCCGACCCGGCCACCTCGGCTATCGACCTCGGCTTTCCCCGCACCCGCTAGGCCATCGCCGCCCGCATCGATAGGACAGAGCTAGTGACGGATCTGCTGGAGACGAGCCGCAGTGGCGAAGCCCGTGTTCGGGCCGACGACCGACGACACGTCTTTCATTCATGGTCGGCGCAGGCGTTGATCGATCCCCTACCGATCGCGTCGGCCCAGGGCTCGTACTTCACGGATTACTCCGGTCAGCGATACCTGGACTTCTCCTCTCAACTGGTGAACGTCAACATCGGTTACCAGCACCCCCGGCTGGTCGCCGCTATCCAGGAGCAGGCCGGGCGGCTGTGCACGATCCAGCCGGCATTCGCCAACGACATGCGCAGCGAAGCGGCCCGGCTCATCGCCGAACTCGCGCCGGGTGACCTGAACCAAGTCTTCTTCACCAACGGCGGCGCCGAGGCCAACGAGAACGCGATTCGCCTGGCCCGACTGCACACCGGCCGACAAAAGATTCTCGCCGCCTATCGCAGTTATCACGGCGCGACCGCGGCGGCGATCACGCTCACCGGCGATCCCCGTCGCTGGCCCAGCGACTCCTACTTCACCGGCGTCGTTCACTATTGGGGGCCCTACCTCTATCGCTCGGCCTTCCATGCCGAGACCGAGGAGCAGGAATCTGAACGGGCTCTACACCACCTGCGCGACTTGATCATGGTCGAGGGTGCGAGCACCGTGGCCGCAATCATTCTCGAGACGGTGGTCGGCACCAACGGCATCCTCGTCCCGCCGGCCGGCTACCTGGAAGGCGTGCGGCAGATCTGCGACGAATACGGCATCGTCATGATCGCGGACGAGGTCATGGCCGGATTCGGTCGCTGCGGCGAATGGTTCGCCGTCGACCACTGGGGCGTGACGCCCGATCTCATCACGTTCGCCAAAGGCATAAACTCCGGTTACGTCCCGCTCGGCGGCGTAATCATCTCCGACCGGATCGCCGAGACGTTCCAGCAACGCCCGTTCCCGGGTGGCCTCACGTACTCGGGCCATCCCTTGGCGTGCGCCTCGGCCGTCGCCTCGATCGAGATCTTCCGCGACGAGCGCATCATCGAGAACGCCCGCTCGGTCGGGGCCGAGGTCATCGCTCCGGCACTGGCCGAACTCCAGGACAAGCATCCCGCGGTGGGTGAGGTGCGCGGACTCGGAGTGTTCTGGGCGATCGAGCTGGTTCGCGACCGAGCGACCCGCGTTCCGCTCGTCCCGTACAACGCCGCGGGCGCCGACGCGGCACCGATGAATGAATTCGCCGCGGCCTGCAAGCAGCGTGGCCTCTGGCCCTTCACCCATTTTAACCGCACGCACGTGGTACCTCCCTGCACGGTCACGCCCGAGGAAGCTCGCACCGGCATAGCGATTCTTTCCGAGGCACTCGAGGTGGCCGACAGGTATTACGAGGGCGCGTGAACGTTTCCCGCGCACTGGCAGGCGCCCGCCCGGAATCGCTCTGGCTCGACAACCCGGCTCGACCGGCGGCGCGCCCGAAGCTCGCCGGGAACCTGCGCTGCGACCTCGCTGTCGTCGGTGGTGGCCTGTCCGGATTGTGGACCGCACTGCTGGCCAAGCAGGCCGACCCCGACCGCGATGTGCTCCTGCTCGAGGGCGGACGGATCGGCTGGGCCGCGAGCGGTCGCAACGGCGGCTTCTGCGCATCAAGTCTGACCCACGGCGAAGCCAACGGTCGCGAACGATTCGCCGAGGAATACGACCGACTCGACGCGCTAGGTCGAGAGAACCTGGACGCCATCGCACGCACGGTCGAGCAGTACGAGATCGACTGCGACTTCCGCCGCAGTGGCGAGCTCACCGTGGCCACGGAGCCCTATCAGGTCGCGGCGCTGCGCCAACTGAACGGCGAGTTCCTCGATCAGACCGCGACCAGGCAGCAGGTGGCGTCGCCGACGTTCCTCGCCTCCCTCTGGACACGCGATCGCACCGCGCTGCTCGATCCGGCCCGGCTGGTCTGGGGGCTCGCGGCCGCCGCCGAGCAACTCGGCGTACGAATCGTCGAGGGCACCCCGGTGCGCCGGATCGGAGATGAGGGCGCGCGCCTTGATCTCTACACGGACGGCGGCATCGTCCGAGCCGAACGCGTCGCGCTGGGTACGAGCGCATTCCGTCCGCTCCTGCGCCGACTGCGCTTGTCGATCGTGCCGGTCTGGGATTACGTGCTCGCCACCGAACCGTTGACGGATCACCAGCTCGACGCGCTGGGCTGGCGCAACCGGCAGGGCCTGTCCGACACCGGCAACCAGTTCCACTACTACCGACTGACCGCCGACAATCGCATCGTCTGGGGCGGTTACGACGCCGTCTACTACTACGGCCGCTCGATGCGGCCTGGACACCGCGACCGACCGCGGACCTACGCGCGCCTGGCCGAGCACTTCGCACTGACCTTTCCGCAGTTGGACGGCATCCGGTTCACGCACGCATGGGGCGGCGCCATCGACACGTGTACGCGGTTCTGTGCCTTCTTCGGCACGTCCTACCGCGGCCGGCTCGCCTACGTGCTCGGCTACACCGGCCTCGGTGTCGGCGCCAGCCGGTTCGGCGCGCAGGTCATGCTCGACCTACTCAGTGGCCAGTCCACGGAGCTGACCGAGTTGCGGATGGTGCGCAGCACTCCGTTGCCGTTCCCACCTGAGCCGTTCGCGTTCGCCGGCATTCAGGCGACTCGATGGTCCCTTGCCCGAGCCGATCGCAACGCGGGTCGACGAAATCTGTGGCTACGAACCCTCGACCGAATCGGGCTCGGGTTCGATTCCTGACTCGTCGGCGTCGGGGACGATCGGCGTCTGGTTGAGCGCGTAGTACGCCGCCAACAATCCGAAGATGATCAGCATCGCCACCGGACTTAGCAATCCGATGAGCACTCCGACCGGATAGATGGCGTTGCCGGCCCCGAAGCGAAGGATCGCGCGATTGGCCTGGCTCCGGGTTACCGGACGACGCAGCAGACCCTGGCGGCACAGGCGGTAGAACACCGCTGAAAACGACAGCGACATGCCTTCCATCGAGGCGCCGTAGAGCAGCACGGCAAGCCGCGAGTCGTTTCCACCGGAGCGGAGAAACTCGGCGATGGCGCTCGTGGTGAACGGAATCGTTGAGACGGACATCAGCAGGATCAGGTTGACGAACATGGTCACGGGATCGATCCGCGCGGCCAACGCGAAGACCCGGTGGTGGTTGACCCAGATGACCCCGATGACCAGGAAGCTCACCAGATAGGCGATGAACTTCGGCCACTGATCGGCGATCTGGTGAGCCAGCGACCCGCTGGCTTTGTCATCGCTGACGTGCAGATCGAGCACGAGCAGCGTAATTGCGACCGCCAGCACGCCGTCGGAAAATGCCTCGAGTCGGCTCGTCGGCATCACCGTCGCCACGTCAGACCTCGAACACCGCGCCCGGGGAAGCCGCCTCGACCGGCGCACCGAAGCCGGCCGCGGCCTCGGCGACGGCCACATCACGAGACCCCCAGGGCGGCACGTGCGTGACGACCAGGCGCTTCGCGCCGGCTTTGGCGGCATGTTCGCCGGCCTGTTGTCCGGTCAAGTGCAGGTCGGGCACGTAGGGCTCGTCGGCGGCGAACGTGGCCTCGCACAGGAACAGGTCGGCCTCGCCGGCGAGAGCGACCAGGTCGGCCGACTCACCGGTATCGCCGGAATAGGCGAGCGACCGACCGTCGACGCTCAGCCGGATCGCGTACGCGGGCACCGGATGGTTCACGGGCGCGAACGCTACGGCGAACGGACCAAGCTCTCCGTTCGCGGGCGTGCCGAAATCGAACCACTGTTGTAGATCCAGCTTGCGAGCGAGCGGGTCGTAGGCGGCAGCCAATCGATCTCGGGTGCCGGCCGGCCCGATCAGCCGGATCCTGCGCCGTGGCCGATCAGGACCGTAGCGGAGGTCGACGTAGTAACTCGTCAAGTCGATGCAGTGATCCGCATGCAGGTGCGAGAGCACGATCGCGTCGACTTCGGTCGGGGCAACATGACGTTGCAATGCCCCGAACGCGCCGTTGCCGAGGTCGAGGACCACACGAAAGCCTTCGTGCTCGACCAGGTAGCCGGCCGCCGGGGAGTCAGGACCAGGCATGCTCCCCGAGCAACCGAGGACGGTCAGTTTCACGCCGAGCCCCCCACCATCGTTCGCGTCGAGGGCGTCAGCAGATCCGGACCGAGGAAGCGGCGCCCGAGCTGAACGAATGCCTCACCCGATCCGGTCGCGCGAAACTCGTGCCGTGGTGGCGGCGAGTCCGTCGAGCGCAGCAGGTCGGCGGAGGTCAACACGCGATAGACGTCTCTGGCGGTCTCATCGGCACTCGACACCAGCGTCACCTCGGGGCCGAGCACGACCGACAGCAGACCGCTGAGCATCGGGTAATGGGTGCAGCCGAGGATCACGGTGTCGACGCCGGCCGCGTTGAGGGGCGAGAGGTAGGACTCGGCCAGGCCCAGCAACTGCCGGCCACTGGTCACACCCCGTTCGACGAATTCCGCGAAGCGCGGGCAGGCGGCGCTGACGACCTTGACACCGGACGCGGCCGCAAACGCATCCTCGTAGGCGCCACTGGTGATCGTCGCGACGGTACCGATGACGCCGACGCGGCCGTTCCGGGTGGCCGCGACCGCGCGGCGCACCGCCGGCAGCACGACTTCGACTACGGGCAGGTCGTAGCGTTCACGAGCGTCGCGCAGGCACGCGGCGCTCGCGCTGTTGCAGGCGATGACGAGTGCCTTCACGCCGGATGCGACCAGGTCGTCCATCACGGCCAGAGCGTGTCGACGCACCTCGGCTATCGGCTTCGGGCCGTACGGTGCGTTGGCCGTGTCGCCGACGTAGTGCAAGGCTTCGTGTGGCAATTGGTCGAGGACGGCGCGGGCTACGGTAAGGCCGCCCACCCCCGAATCGAACATGCCGATGGGCAGTTCCGGGTCGAGGTTGGCCACGCTCACAGAATACGCAGCCGTCCGTTCAGCGCCCGGGCTTACGGCTGGCTGCCGGTTGACCCGGAACGGACCGGGCGCGGCGTCTTGCGGCGGCGCGGATGCAGCAGCCCGCCGCCGAGCAGCCCGGCGAGGAACGCGCAGAGGTGGGCCTGCCACGTGCTGTCGGAGGTCGGCCCGGGAAGTAGTCCGCCGAGCAGCCCGGTGAAGAACACGGCGACGGCGACGGCCCCGATGATCCATGTGATCTTTCGGCTGAAGTACGCGCGGGCGAACAGGTAGCCCATCCAGCCGATGACCAATGAACTTGATCCGACGATCAGATTCGCGGGAGATACCACCCACGTGGCCAGCCCACCAGCGATGACGATGACGGCCGTACTGAGCACGAGGGGACGGATCCCTGACAGCAGGATGAACCAGCCGACGATGACCAGTGGCGCCGAGGTGGTCAGCAGATGCCAGTAGCTGTCATTGAGGAACCAGGAGGTGATCACGCCCTCGAGGCCCCGAAGCTCGCGCGGCCGCAAGCCGTACCGATTCAACCCGTAGTCGCTCGAGGCATTGATGATCTGAATGATCCAAAGCCCGGCGTCGATAGCGAACATCGTGATCAATGCGCCGGACCAGCTGCGCGGGTTGAACGGAGGCTCGGTGCTCCCCGGCGCTGGCGCCGCGGCCCGCACCGGGCCGCCGTGCGCTTCGGCGTTCAACCCGGCCCGAAAGGGTTCGCTGGTCGAGGCGCGCAGCCGCGCCAACGCGCCGGTGTAAGGCGCCTTCGGCCGTTCAGGCGTCGTCACGTCCCTCAGGCTAACGCCGAAGCCGGCCGATCACCGACGGCTAGGCTCGGTCGGTGCCGTTGCTGCACTATCCCGCCGGAGTGCGGGTCCGCGTTCCCGCCAAGGTGAACCTGCACCTGGGCGTGGGCGGCGTACGACCGGACGGCTATCACGAGCTGAACACGGTCTTCCAGGCCGTCGATCTCGTCGACGAGGTGATCGCCTACCCCGCCCGGCACCTCGAAATCTCGATCTCCGGCCCGCACGCCGACGAGGTCCCGGCCGACTCCCGGAACCTGGCCTGGCGGGCGGCGTCACTGCTGGCCGAACGAGCGCAGGTCGCGCCGCACGTACGGCTTGAGATCGCGAAAGCCATACCGGTCGCCGGTGGCATGGCCGGCGGATCGGCGGACGCCGCCGCGACGCTGGTGGCCTGCGCCGAACTGTGGCAGACCTCGAGCAGTCGGCCCGAGTTGGCGCAACTCGCGGCCGAGCTCGGTAGCGACGTCGCCTTCTGTCTGCTCGGCGGCACCGCCCTGGGTACGGGCCGGGGCGAAATCCTGGCTCCGGTCTTGTCGACCGGAACATTCTGGTGGGTGCTCGCCCTGGCCGACTACGGCCTGTCGACGCCCGCGGTCTACGCCGAATTCGACCGGCTCAACCAGTCGAGTAGCAAAGGGATTCCGCAGGATGCGGCCGGTTCACCCGATGCCTTGTTCGACGCCTTGCGCGCGGGTGACACCCGTGGCTTGGCGCAAACACTCAACAACGATCTGCAGCCGGCCGCCGTCAGCCTCGCGCCGGCGTTGCGCCGGACACTGGCAGCCGGTGGCGAGCTCGGTGCACTCGCCGGCATCGTGTCCGGTTCCGGACCCACCTGCGCGTTTCTGACGAGCAGCCAGCGCTCAGCCACCCGGCTGGCGGCCGCGCTGACGGCAGAGGACGTGTGCCGGTCGACTCGGGTGGCGAGCGGCCCGGCGAGCGGCGCCCGGATCGTGCGCTGATGCCGGCCAATCTCGTCAACCTGGAGACGGTCGGGAAGTCCTACGGAACCACGACCGTGCTGGACGGTGTCTCCCTCGGCGTCGCCGACGGCGACCGAATCGGCGTCGTCGGCCGCAACGGCGGTGGGAAAACGACCTTGTTGCGATTGATCGTGGGGATCGACGCACCGGACACCGGCCGGGTGACCCGCACCGGCGGTGTGCAGATCGCCACGGTGGCCCAACGCGCCGACGCCCCGGCGGAGGCGAGTGTCCGCGACCTGGTCGTGGGCGACGCGGCCGAGCACGAATGGGCCGGCGACGCGTCGGTCCGCGAGGTACTCGACGGTCTGGGCCTGGCCGCGCTCGGACTCGACTCGGCGTACGGCCGCCTGTCCGGCGGCGAGCGCCGGCGGGTGGCGCTGGCCGCCGCCCTGGTCCGCACGACCGATCTGCTCGTGCTCGACGAGCCCACGAACCACCTCGACGTCGAGGGCATCACCTGGCTCGCCCGCTATCTCAACGTCCGACGGGGCGCATTACTCGTCGTGACCCACGACCGATGGTTCCTCGATGAGGTATGTACGCGCACGTGGGAAGTGGCAGCCGGTCAGGTGAATCAGTACGCCGGGGGGTACGCGGCCTACGTACTGGCCCGGGCCGAGCGCGCTCGCCAGGCCGATGCCACCGAAGCGCGCCGGCAGAACCTGCTACGCAAGGAATTGGCCTGGCTGCGGCGTGGGCCGCCCGCACGCACGTCCAAACCGCGGTTCCGGGTCGAGGCGGCCGAGGCTCTGATCGCCGACGTGCCACCGCCGCGGGAGACGACAGAACTACGAGCGCTCGCGCAGCGCCGCCTCGGGCGAAGTGTCTATGACCTCGAAGGTGTGACGCTCAAGGTGGGCAGTCGCGTCCTTCTGGACGACGTCGAGTGGCATGTCGGCCCGGGCGATCGCATCGGCGTGATCGGGGTGAACGGGTCGGGCAAGACACACCTGCTGCGTCTACTCACCGGACAGATCACACCGGACGCGGGCATCGTGCGATCCGGCCAGACCGTGCACGCCGGTTACTTGTCGCAGGAGGTCAGCGAGCTACCCGACCGACTGCGCGTCATC
>JAFAWL010000220.1 GCA_019241805.1 Actinomycetota bacterium | reverse complement strand
GGGGCGCGGGCGGCGAGGTGGCCTGGACGGACTGCGGCGGCTGGGGCGGCTGGGCCGGCGGCGGCTGGACCGGCTGGGGCGGCTGGATCGGGGCGGCCGGTGCCGTGGGCGGAAGGACGGGGACCAACGGCGCGACCGCTGCCGGCGCCACCCCGAGGTCGACCGCGGGATCGAACCGATGCAGCTCCGCGCCCGGCAGTACGAGTCCGCGCGCGATGGCCAACTGCCGGACCTCGTGCTGGAGCGCCTCGATGTCGGAGCCGATGACGCGCGTAGTTTCGATTCGCTCGAGCCGGATCTGGCCGCCGACTTTCTCCAGCAGATCCCCGCGCAGCGTCGCCACTTCGGCGCGCAGCTGAGCCATCTGCTCGGACATGGCAGTCTGCATGTGCTCCATCTCGCGACGCACGAGTGCATGTAGCTGCTGCTCGAATGCCCGTCGCGACGCGACCTCGCGCTGCGTATCCAGCGCGGCCTGCTGCCGCACCTCCAGGCCCGTTGCGGACTCGGGCGCCGAGGCGGTGTTCGTCGCGGCCACCACCTCACCGCGACCGGGACTCTGCAGCCAGTACAAGCCGAACGCCCCGATCAGACCGGACCAAAGTCCCGCGATGATGCCGAGCTGATGCTGCTTGTCGGACTTACCCATCGCGATGAGCCAGACGGCGAGAACGCCGAGCGCGATGGCCAGTAGGAAGGCCACGAAGCGGAACAGGTTGCGCAGACGGGAGCTGGATCCGCGCGGCATGACCTGCACCTTACCGGCCCGAACGTGCCCGCACCGTGTTCGTCTCAGCCGAGATAGTGGCCGTCTTGAACGCGATCACGGTCATTACGAGGCGCGATGCCGGCGCGTTCGAGAAGCACGCCGGCAACGGTCAGGAACACTGACGCCGCCAGCAGGATCAGGCCGACCCGCAGGTCCGCGGCCGCCGCGTGCACGGTACCGGCGTCCGGCAGCACCCGCGCGATGACGGCGACACAGGCGCCGACGACACCCGCGCCGACCAGGGCCGTCGCCTTGCCCAGCGCCACACACCGCGCGATCGCGATCGCGGTCATCGGCTTCGCATCGGGCACATGGCGCACGGCCATCCGTACCCGGCGCGCCGCGACGATCTCGGCGACGCCCAGCGCGGCGATGGGCAGGCCCTCCACGTATTGCAGCTGGGGGATGGAGCCGTAACCGATCCGGAGCAGAAAATAGGCGAGCACCGCCACCACGAGCATCGGCGCGGCGAGATCGCCGATCGACGTCCGCTTCATCGCAGCACCAGCTCGGGCCGAAGTTGCACGCCGGCCCGTTCAGGTTCGGCCAGTTCGTCGACCAGTTCAGCGACCGCGCGCCCGGATAAGCGCGCATCCGGGTCGGCGGCCAACCACGGGATCAGCACGAAGGCCCGCTCGGCCGCCCGCGGGTGCGGCAGTGTCAGCCGCGGGTCGTCACTGACGATGCCGTCGACGTCGATGACATCGACGTCGAGGGTCCGCGGACCCCAGCGCAGCTCACGGGTGCGTCCGGCGGCTCGTTCGGCGGCGTGCGCTCGGTCCAACCAGGCGCGCTCGGATGCCGTGTCGTCGCGGACGAGGAGGACGGCGTTCAGGTAGTCGTGCTGCGGCACGGGGCCCCACGGCGGGGTCTCGTAGATCGGCGACACCTGCACCAACCACGGACTGACGGCGTCGACCGCCAGTTGCAGGCGGGCGACCCGATCGCCCAGGTTCGAGCCGATCGAGAGGACGGCCCGGCTCACGTCCGCTCCCGACGAATCGTGACGGCGACGTCTGAGAACGTCAGCGGGATCGGTGCTTGCGGCTTGTGCACCGTGACGGTCGCGGCGCTGACCCGCGCGTCGATTAAGCAGGCCTCGGCCAGCCGCGCGGCCAACGTTTCGAGTAGGTCGACCGGTTGGCCTCCCACGATTGCCGCCAGCGCCTCGGCCAGCTCGCCGTAGTGAACCGTGTCGGCAACGTCGTCGCTGATCGCCGCCGGACGAGTGTCGAGTTCCAGCACGGCGTCAACGACGAAGTCCTGCCCCTCGCGGCGCTCGTGCGCGTACACGCCGTGAAATCCGCGCACCGTCAGCCCCCGCAAGGTGATCGTGTCGCTCATCGCGCATCCTTGATGGCGGCGACGACGGCCAGCGCGTCGCTGGTGCGCCGCACATCGTGCACGCGCACACCCCAGACATCGTTCAGCGCGGCATAGGTGGAGATGGCGGCGGTCGCGTCCTCGCGGTCCCCGATCGGGCGGGGCCGCCCGTCGGCGT
>JAFAWL010000374.1 GCA_019241805.1 Actinomycetota bacterium | reverse complement strand
ATCAATGTTCTTCGTCCACAGGTTGGGGTTTATCGTCCACAGCGACGACCGGCCCATCCACATGTAGTCCCCACGTTGTCGACAGCGCGCTCCACAGGCCGTCATATGCCGACACTGAGAGGAGCCGATTAGCGATGCGGTGCCCGTATTGCCGGTTCCCCGACTCCCGAGTGGTCGATTCCCGCGAACAGGACGAAGGCCAGGTCATCCGCCGCCGCCGGGCGTGTCCGGAGTGCGGGCGACGGTTCACCACTGTGGAAGAGGCGACGTTGGCGGTGATCAAGCGTTCGGGTGTCACCGAGCCGTTCAGCCGCCAGAAGGTCGTCAACGGTGTCCGGCGAGCCTGCCAGGGTCGGCCGGTCGACGAGGCCGCGCTCGCGATTCTCGCCCAGACGGTCGAGGAGGCGATCCGGGCGACCGGCGTGGCTGAGGTTCCCAGCGACGAGGTAGGCCTCGCGATCCTCGGCCCGCTGCGCGAGCTCGACGAGGTTGCCTACCTACGTTTCGCGAGCGTGTACCAGGACTTCAGCTCGGCCGACGACTTCGAAAAAGCGATCGGCGAATTGCGTGCCGTTCACCGGGAACGGGCCGCGCGCCGCTCCGGTCAGCCCGGCGGCACCGGCTGACGGTGCCATCCCTCTCGACATCCCGCATCACCCGATTCGACCCCCCATTTCCAGCAGTGCGGACGGAAGGACATCCCACATGACCGAGGCTCTCAAGGGCTCCAGCGCGTCATCGGCCCGCCGTGACGGTGCAACCGCCTCGACGGCCGAATCGAGCGCCGCCGAGCCGCGATTCGCCAAGAACGGTCTGGTCGTCGATCGCGTCTACACCCAGCCGGGTGTGCATCCCTACGCCGAGGTCACGTGGGAGCGACGTGACGTCGTGATGACCAACTGGCGCGACGGATCCATCAACTTCGAACAGCGTGGTGTCGAATTCCCCGACTTCTGGTCGGTGAACGCGGCCAACATCGTCACCACCAAGTATTTCCGCGGGGCGGTGGGCAGTGATACGCGGGAATGGTCGTTGCGTCAGCTGATCGACCGCGTCGTCAGCCGTTACCGGGCCGCGGGCGAGATCAACGGCTACTTCCGGTCGGAGACCGATGCGGAGGTTTTCGAGCACGAACTGACCTGGATGCTGCTGCACCAGGTGTTCAGCTTCAACTCCCCGGTGTGGTTCAACGTCGGGACGTCTTCGCCGCAGCAGGTCAGCGCCTGCTTCATCCTGGCTGTCGATGACACGATGGACTCGATCCTGAACTGGTACCGCGAAGAGGGACTGATCTTCAAGGGCGGCTCGGGCGCGGGTCTGAACCTGTCCCGTATCCGCTCGGCCAAGGAGCTGCTGTCATCCGGCGGCACCGCCTCCGGTCCGGTGTCGTTCATGCGGGGCGCGGATGCCTCGGCGGGGACGATCAAGTCGGGCGGGGCGACGCGACGCGCGGCCAAGATGGTCGTGCTCGATATCGACCACCCGGACATCGAGGAATTCGTCGAGACGAAGGCCCGCGAGGAAGACAAGATCCGGGTGCTGCGCGACGCGGGATTCGACATGGATCTCGGCGGAGCCGACATCACGAGCGTGCAGTACCAGAACGCCAACAACTCGGTCCGGGTGTCCGATGAATTCATGCGGGCGGTCGAGGACGGCGCGCAGTTCGGTCTGCGGGCCCGCACCGACGGCAAGGTGATCGAGACGATCGACGCCCGGGAGCTGTTCAGCAAGGTAGCCAAGGCGGCGTGGGAGTGCGCCGACCCGGGCATCCAGTACGACGACACGATCAACGACTGGCACACGAACCCGGAGTCGGGTCGGATCAATGCATCCAACCCGTGCTCGGAATACATGAGCCTCGACAACACGTCCTGCAACCTCGCGTCGTTGAATCTGCTCAAGTTCCTCGGCGGCGACAACGTCTTCGATGTCGACAAGTTCGTCCGCGCGGTCGAGTTGATCATTACGGCGATGGAGATCTCGATCTCGTTCGCCGACTTCCCGACCGAGGCGATCGGCGTCAACACGCGGGCGTACCGGCAGCTCGGCATCGGTTACGCGAACCTCGGCGCACTGCTGATGGCCTCCGGTCTGGCCTATGACTCCGACGGTGGTCGCGCACTCGCCGGATCGGTGACCTCGCTGATGACTGCGGTGTCGTATCGGCGCTCGGCAGAGCTCGCCGGAATCGTCGGTCCCTACGAAGGATTCGCCCGCAACGCCGCCGCGCACGCCCGGGTTATGCGCAAGCACGCCACGGCCAATGACGACGCTCGGCGGATGCACGACAACGACCGCGAGCTGTACGCGCGCGCGGCCGAGGAATGGGCGACCGGTAACAAGATCGGCGAGCGCAACGGCTGGCGCAACGCCCAGGCCTCGGTGCTCGCACCGACCGGAACCATCGGGCTGATGATGGACTGCGACACGACCGGCGTCGAGCCGGACCTCGCACTCGTCAAGTTCAAGAAGCTGGTGGGCGGCGGCTCGATGCAGATCGTCAACCAGACCGTTCCGCGGGCGTTGCGCGTCCTGGGCTACCAGGAGGAGCAGGTCGAGGCGATCGTCGAATACATCGGTGAACACGGCCACGTCATCGACGCTCCAGGCCTGCGACACGAGCACTATGAGGTGTTCGACTGCGCGATGGGTGCGCGGGCGATCAAGCCGATGGGGCACGTGCGCATGATGGCCGCGGCCCAGCCGTTCTTGTCCGGCGCGATTTCGAAGACGGTCAACCTGCCGGAGTCGGCCACGGTCGAGGAGATCGCCGACGTCTACCTGCAAGGCTGGAAGCTCGGCCTCAAGGCGCTCGCGGTCTACCGCGACAACTGCAAGGTCGGGCAGCCGCTGTCGGCCGGTTCGTCGGCCAAGGCGAGCGAGTCGAGCACTCCGAGCGCGGAGAAGGCCGTGGAATTCCGCCCGACCCGCAAGCGCCTGCCCAAGGCTCGCCCGTCGCGGACCACCTCGTTCGCGGTCGGCGGCGCCGAGGGCTACATGACGGCCGGCTCCTACCCGGACGACGGGCTCGGCGAGGTCTTCCTGAAGCTCGGCAAGCAGGGCTCGACGCTCGCCGGTGTGATGGACGCCTTCTCGATCGCGATCTCGATCGCCCTCCAGTACGGCGTGCCGCTCGAGACGTACGTGCAGAAGTTCACCAACATGCGTTTCGAACCGGCCGGTCTGACTGACGACCCGGACATCCGCATGGCGCAGTCGGTGCTCGATTACATCTTCCGCCGGTTGGCGCTGGATTACCTGCCGTTCGAGACGCGGGCCGGACTCGGCATCTACACCGCCGCTGAGCGGACTCGGCAGCTGGAGACGGGTTCCTACGAGGCGAGTGAGCCCGAAGAGGAGGACTTCGAGGCCTTGGCCCAATCGGCTCCTGTGAGCAAGGCCGCCCCGGTTGCCGAGGAGGACGAGGCGATCGCCAAGTCGGTGCACGAGACCCCGGGCGGGGTGCGCACATCGACGGAGCTGCTCGAATCGATGCTCGGGACCTCGGCCGACGCGCCGCTGCGCATGAACTGCGGTACCAAGATGCGCCCGGCCGGTAGCTGCTTCGTCTGCGAAGGCTGCGGGAGTACCTCCGGCTGCAGCTGAGCCCCCCTCGACCGAGTGGCCCGCGCTCTCCGGCGCGGGCCACTCTGCGTCTGCAGCGGAGCCTGCGTTGCGTCCATTCGCGGCTCGTCGGCCTCTGACGAGGGTCGCGGCGTAACCAACGCTCGCAAAAGGCCACGCGGCTCGATACCGCATGTTCTTGACCGGTAAAGTCGGCTCTGCTACTGTACCGGTATAGGAAGTTAGGCGACGAAGGGAGACTCCTATGTACGACATGCCGATCGCACTGATAGTGGCGCATCGTGCGAGCAACGCGCTTGCCTCGAGCGCACTGCCCGACGCTCCGATCGTCGACGAGCCGGCTCGGGTCGCTCGCGGCTACCGCGCCCGGACGTCGCTGGCGGTCGCGCTGCGCCGCGCGAGTGACATGGTGATGCCGGCGCTCGAGTGCCGGGTGTGAGACGCTCGCCGCGATGAGCAGCCGATCGACCGGTCCGAGTGCCCGGCGGGTCACGCTGCAGAGCATCGCCGAGCGGGTGGGCGTCAGCCGGATGACCGTCTCGAATGCGTTCTCCCGCCCGGACCAGCTCTCAGCCGAGCTGCGCGAACGGATCCTGGCCGCGGCCGACGAACTCGGTTACGCCGGCCCGGACCCGGCCGCGCGCACGCTGGCGCGGGGGACGAGCGGTGCTGTCGGGATCGTATTCACCGACAGCCTGCGATACGCGTTCAGCGATGTCGTGGCCACCACGTTCATGGCCGGCCTGGCCGCGCAATTCGAACCGGCCGGGCTTGCCATGACGGTGATCTCGTTGCCGCGTGACGGCCGGCAGCCCCCTGGTGGCGGAGTCGCCCTGGACGGCGCGATCGTCTACAGCGTCGACGCCAACTCGCCGGCCATGCCGTGGCTTCGCCGGCGCGGCATTCCATTGGTCTATGTCGATCAGCGCCCGGCGGCCGGAACTACGACCGTGAACGTCGACGACCGCGGCGGCGCACGCGCGATCGCGGAGCACCTGCTCGCGCTCGGACATCGCGATATCGGCATCATCACCGAAGGCTTGTCGGCGCCCTACGACG
>JAFAWL010000287.1 GCA_019241805.1 Actinomycetota bacterium | reverse complement strand
GGAGATGAAGAAGCCGCGGTTGATCGGGACCAAGCCGTTGCGGTCACTGTCGCGCAACTTGGTGGTGAGGATGCCGACGACCGAACTGATGATGCCGATGCCGCCGATGATCAGCGGCAGCAGCAGGCCCTTGGCGCCGAAAGCGGTCTGGCCCAAGATGAGGGCCGCGACGAGGGTCACGGCGTAGGACTCGAACAAGTCGGCCGCCATGCCGGCGCAGTCGCCGACATTGTCGCCGACGTTGTCGGCGATCGTCGCGGCGTTGCGGGGGTCGTCCTCCGGAATGCCGGCCTCGACCTTGCCCACCAGGTCGGCACCGACGTCGGCCGCTTTGGTGAAGATGCCGCCGCCGACACGCATGAACATGGCCAACAGAGCGCCGCCGAAACCGAAGCCTTCGAGCACGGTCGGTGCGTTGTTGTTGTAGACGAGCAGGACGACGCTCGCGCCGAGCAGTCCGAGCCCGACGGTGAGCATGCCGCAGATGCCACCGGTGCGGAAAGCGATGTGGAATCCGCGAGACCGTCCGCCGCCGCGGGCCGCGGCCGCAACTCGGACGTTGGCCTCGGTGGCCAGCGTCATGCCGATGTAGCCGACGGTCGCGGAGAAGGCGGCCCCGACGATGAAGAACAACGCCCGGCCGAGCTGGACGGAGAAGCCGCCGTTGTTCACCGGCAGCACTAGCAACAGGATGAAGACGACGATGGAGAAGATAGCCAGCGTCCGGAACTGGCGATTCAGGTACGCCCGAGCGCCTTCCTGCACCGCGGTCGCGATCTCGCGCATGCGCTCGGTGCCTTGGTCGGCTTTGCGGACCTCTTGGACGAGCACGAACGCGAACGCGAGCGCCGCGATCGCGATGACCAGGATGACCGCGACCGCTCCCTTCTCGCCGCTACTGATCCCCGGCGCAGCGGCGATCGTGGTCAATCCGGTCATGCAGGCCCCTTCTCGATCAATCGAGTGATCACAGCCAGTGCGGAAACCCGGCGTACGTCCTGCCCGTATTGGGCGGTCCGGGGAAGCTTGGCCGCAGTGTAATCGCACCGGAGGCGATTGTTACCGGCCGATCACGTCGCTGCGCACTCGGGTGTGAGGGGAAGATCCGAAACGTGGTCTAGGTCACGCCCGGGGCGCGTCGGCCGGGCGATGGCGTGGCCCGCCTGGTTCCTGGTTGGAGCTTGAGGTGGATCAGCTGGAGCGTGACGCCGATGCCGGTCAGGCGTCGACAGCGCCGAGGGTGGGGTAGATGGTGAAGACACCTTCGAGCCCGGTGATCCGGAAGAGTTTGAGGATGCGGTCCTGATTGCAGACGAGGCTAAGGCCGCCACCCGCGCCGGCGGCGCGGTTCAAGCCAGCGACGAGGGTCCCGATGCCGGTGGAGTCGAGGAAGCTGACCTCGGACAGATCCACGACCAGGCCGCTGTCGCCGGAATCGATCAGGTCCGTGAGGCGGTCGCGTAGCTGCGGCGCGGAGTAGACGTCGACCTCACCGGCAACGGACAGCACCGTGCGCTCGCCCACGTTCGAGCTACTGAGCGACAGTTCCACCAGGTCTCCTCGAATCTCGTGCGCCGGTCGCGGTGAACCCTCGGCGGCCGGCGATCCAGCGATCACCTGGTTCGATCGTGCCACAGCAATCGGGGCAGGCGGTCCGTCCGCCAGCGTCAACCGGCCCCGGGCGGTCGGTCCAGCGGTCGTTGACGCGGCCCTGCGCCGTCCGACCGACGATCGTCAATCCGCTTGGGTCCCTCCGCGATCGGCCGACGAGCCGTGGGACGCGACGCGGCCCGCCCGCGACCACGCCGACACCTCGGCGCCGCCGACTCCGACGATCGAGACGGGGCGAGTGACGGCGACGGTGACGGTGCCGCTGCGTCCGTCGACGCCCAGTTCGGGACGGCACAAGGTGACGCGGGCACCAGCCGCGGTCGCGGTCGCGGCGGCCGCCCCGCAGATGTCAGTGTCGGTGCCGAGCCCGATCCGGCCGGCCGCTGCGAGCGCGGCGGCATCGGCGATCGCCTCGGTCCGATGCCGGGCAGCGACCGCGGCGCCGCGGACGGCACCGATTGCGACGAGCAGGGCGATGAGCGCCATGGCCGCGACCGTCCACAGGGTCGCTGAGCCGGCGTCGGTCCCCGGCGCCCGGCCTCGAGGCCCTCGCTCCATCACGGTGGAAGTCCTGACGTTGATGTCGGTTCGACCGCCTCGTCCGGTGCGCTGGCCTGCGCCGACAGCGAGTAGCTGCCGAAGTGACCGCCTCCCGGA
>JAFAWL010000179.1 GCA_019241805.1 Actinomycetota bacterium | reverse complement strand
TTCAGCTCCAGATCGAGTTCCACGTCAGGCCTCACGAAGTTTCCCGAATTGACGTGTCAGGCGCGAGTGGCGGTCGAGTCGTTCTTGCCCTGAAAGGTGGGCGAGGCGGACGGCCTGGGCCATATCGCTGTCGTCGCGGTCCACGATGTGGAGCTCGAGGTCAAGGCCGCACAATCGGATCAGACGGACTACGTCGTCGAGGCTAACAGCAGTGGAACCTGCCTCCCATCGAGCGCAATACCGGGCTGCGCGGTGCCGGCACGATCGGCGAGCTCGGCCTGGGTGAGTCCGACCCGGCGGCGCGCCTCCCGAATCAGATCTCCACCAAGCGAGGCCACGGATTAAGCATAACAGAGCTGATATATCGCGTTATGTGACTGCTAACTCCTCGATATTCCGTAATTGTCTGCACTGCATCATGATTCGGGTATCGCACTATGGACAAGTGCGCTCCTCTTTTAACCATTGATGCAGTACTGCAACACCCTTCGCTTCCCACAGTTTGATGAACCGGTAAGCAAGTTTATTCGTAGATACATCAGTGCCAGCGCTACTTTGGGGCCCGCGTTGACGGCCCAGTGGCTGAGTAGTCTCTGCCCCGGGCCGGGCCTGCAGCGGTGCGGCCCGCGTGGGCGCTGCTGAATCGTCTCGGACTACCAGGTGACCGTTTTGAAAGTGAGTCTCGCCGGTGCTGCGATCTGACACGGTAGGGATGTGCTGTTCGCTCATTAAGGGCGATGTTCTTGACGCAGCTGCGGTCCGACGTGCCGTTGCCGGCGCGGAAGTCGTCGCGCATCTGGGCTGGGTGCGGAATTGGGAGCGGGCCGGCCGCGAGATTGCCGATGCGAACATTCGTGGCGCGAGCAACGTGCTTGCAGCGGCGAAGGAGGCCGGTTCGCGGCGAATTGTTTTCGCCTCCTCACCCCACGTTTACGGCTCGGGCTGCGACCCCGCCCCCAGGACGGAGTCGGGCCCGTTAGCCCCTGCCACCGTCGAGGGCGAGCAGAAGGCCGCTGTTGAGGCCATGCTCGAGCGCTGCGGTGCGGAGTGGATTGCGATACGGGCGGCGCTCACTGTGGGCCGTCGGATCGACACCTGGCTGCGCAAAACATTGTCCGCGCCAGTGTTTTTCGACAGTACGGCGTCAGCGGGCCGGCCGCTGCAAGTGATCCATCTCGACGATGCACTCGAGGTCTATGTTCGCGCGGTGCTCGACGACGCTATCGGCAGTGGGCCCGTCAACCTAGCGGCCCTGGGCGAGACGTCACTGAGGGAGGTGTGGGCGGCCCTGCGGCGACCTGTCGTGCCAGCCAATAGCGGTCTGGGGGCGGTGATCCTGAAAGCATGTCGCCGGCGAGGGCGCAGCAGCGGCGCGGTGACCGATGCGGGATTGCTTCAACAGACCGCGACGATGGACATCGCGCACCTTCGCGACGACTGGGGTGTTACACCGACCTGGACGGCCGCCGAGTGCGTCGACGAGTTGGCTCTGGCCGTTCGCGGACGCATGACCCTGAACGGGAAGGTTTTCTCGCTGCCGTGGCGAATCACCTCGATAGACGTCGTTCCGCCGGTCGATGAGCCCGCTCCTGACGGCGTCCCGCCGCAATTGGCCGGCCCTGCGGATCGTAACGGCGAATTCGATACCCCGATAGACCCGCGCTTTCCCACGTTCGTGGCGACCAACCTCTCGGAGGCATTACCCGGGCCGTTCTCGCCAGCGGCAGCATCGGTTTCGGTGCGCGGCATGCGCGCCGGCGGCGTGGCGATCGCCCAACGATTGCGCCCCGGCGGGATGATCCAGCGCGAGATAGCAATTCGAACGGTCGGCGTGTTCGACCACCGCCTTTATCTCGGCGTTACCGCGTCGTATTTCATGGCCGAGGGCGTGCCGTTCGTCGAGCCGATGACGGTCCTTCGCCAGTTCTTCGGACACAGGGTGGTCGGGTTACCGATCTTTGGATCTGAGCCTCCTCCCCTGCCGCCAGGCCACTTAGCTAACGGCCGCCGCGTCCTGCGCAGCATCGGCATCTTCGGCACGAACCTTGTCGGGCTCACCATCGGTGCCACGCACGACACCAGCGATTACGTCGGCGATGTGGACCGCCTGGAGCGGCAAGCCGGCCAGGACCTGATCAACCTCGATGACCGGCGGCTACTTCATCTCA
>JAFAWL010000097.1 GCA_019241805.1 Actinomycetota bacterium | reverse complement strand
GCGGTCAGGTTCCCGACCACCGTGATGATCGTTTCGCCGGCCATGGCTACTTCTCGCTCGGCCGAAGGACTTTGGTGCGCAGGACCGATTCGTTGAGGTTCAGCTGCCGATCGAGCTCGAGCACCGAAGCGGGCTCCGCCTGAAGGTCGATCACGGCGTAGATGCCCTCACCGTGCTTCTTGATCTCGTAGGCCATCCGGCGCTTGCCCCAGATATCGACCTTCTCCACCGTTCCACCGTCGCGCTTGACGACCGAGAGGAAGGTGTCGAGCGACGGGGCGATCGTGCGCTCCTCGAGATTGGGGTCGAGGATCACCATGACTTCGTAACGACGCATGGGAAAACCATGCCTCCTATGGACTAATCGGCCGCGGACGGTCCGCGGCAGGAGGTACCGACACCGAAATGGTGCGGCAAACCCCACCAGCTTACCGGGCCGCTGGCAGGATGCTGAAATTCGCGAGGTGGTGGCGCCTCGGATCAGGCGTCGCGCCCCACCAGACGGCGCCGCGCGTATCCGGCGGTCGCGAAGGAGAGTACGAGGACGGCGATCACGGCCAGCAGGGCCGGGATCGCGACCGTGGGCAGCTTGTTCTCCGCCAGCTCCACCGGCCGCTTGCCATCGGAACTCGGGCCGGCCGCGAGCGCTCCGATCAGCGACTTCTGCTGGCTTTTCCCGCTGCCTTGGCGAGCGGCGCCCCCACCGCTACCGCCGTCAGGAGTCACGTGTGCCGGGACAGTGGTCCCTGGCGGCTGGTAGGTGGTGCCGCCTGCGCCGGGTGAGTCGCCGTCCGCTGTCGTGCCCGTCGTCGCTGTCGTACCGGTAGTCGCTGTCGTACCGGTAGTCGGGACGGTGACCGGAACTGTCACCTGCGCGCCGGGCACGCCGAGCGCGGGCAACGTAGCGACGATCGGCGCGCTGGGCTGCACGCTGACGCCCGGCAGCTGCACGCTGATGCCGCCCCGGGGCGGGTCGGTTGCGACGACGACCTGACCGAGGTACTGGTTGGCCGCGTTGAGTTTTACGCCGGCGGCGGCAAGTTGGTCGCCATCGAGTGCCAGCGTGGTCGTCTGGCAGCCCAGTACGGGCACCACGGTGACAGATTGGACGCTGTACGTGAACGAGTACGTGCCGGCGGCCGGGAACGCGGGGCTGACGCTCGGGGCGTCGCCGCACGCGGGCGTCTGACCGAGCTTCACCGTGCGAGCCCCCCCGGGGAACGACGCGGGGAAGCTAGCCGTCACCTCTACGCTCGCGATCAGCCCCAGGACCGGAGCGAGGATGCCTCGCAAGGCGGCCGGCAGGCCGGCACTCGGCACCGAGGCCGCGGTCATCGTCACGGTGTCACCGGGGTGCGCCGCTACGCTGGCCCCTCCGGTGGGGAACGAGGCGCTCGCCACGCCGGACAGGGTCAACTGCGCGGTGACGACCGCCGCCCTCGCGGACCCGGCCATGCCGACCAATCCGGCCGACGCGACAACCGCAAAGCTCGTGACGAGTGCGCCCCACCGCGTGATTCGACGCGCCGCCGATACTCGCCCAGGAGGGGAGACCTCAGGCATGACGACTCCTCACACGTCCCGGCGGCCTTGCCGACCAACAGCGAGGTACCCGTTTCGTGACGTCTTCCCATCAAAACCCCGACTTATGGTGATCGTCAATCCGAGCGACTCGGGGCTACGGTCGGGCGCGAAGCCGGCTGTCGTAGCTTGGACCTGTCGTAACTCGGACCTGTCGTAACTCGGACCTGTCGTAACTCGGACGTAGTGTCGGCTGATGAGTGCGATCGGAGCCCACGTCGATTCAGCCGATCCGTTGTCCGCCGCGGCGGCCAACGGCGCTGAGGCGATCCAGTTCTTCCTGTCCGACCCGCAGGGCTGGAAAGAACCGGTTGCGCATCCGCACGCGGCCGCCATTCGCGCGAGTGGCTTGACCGTCTACATCCACGCGCCGTACCGCCTGAATCTTGCTACCACGAACAACCGCATCCGAATTCCAAGTCGCAAGCTGCTCGCACAGCATGCTCGGGCCGCGGCGCAGATCGGGGCCCGGGGACTGATCGTCCACGGGGGGCATCTCAACGCCGAAGACGACCCGGCCGTCGGCGTGCAGAATTGGCGTAAAGCGTTCGCCCGGGCGCAGGACGAAGGCGGTTTCGGATTGCCCGTGCTGATTGAGAACACTGCAGGCGGGACGAATGCCGTCGCGCGCCACCTCGATCGCATAGCGCGCTTGTGGGACGCGATCGGCGAATACGAGCCGGGCTTCTGCCTCGATACCTGCCACGCTCACGCCGGCGGGGAACAGCTGGCCGGAATCGTCGAACGAGTACTGGCCATTACCGGCCGCATCGACCTCGTGCACGCCAACGACAGCCGGGATGACTTCGACTCCGGCGCCGATCGACACGCGACTTTCGGCACCGGGCAGATCGATCCCTCGGCCATTGCCATGGTGTGCGCCGAGGCCGGCAGCGACGTCATCGTCGAGACACCGGCCGAAGGGCAGCGCGCCGACATCGACTTCCTGCGCGCAAAGGTGGGAGCGCCGACTGGGTGATCAGCCCTCCGGCTCGGACGTCATCTCGGCGGAGGTGAACTGGTCGTGGCGTCGGCGCCGGTTCATGTAGGGCGCGTCGGGCAGCCCGTCGAAGCAGCCACCGGCCGGATCGTCGAGGCCATCGGATCGCACGACGTCCGTTTCCGGGTGCCACATCTCGTAGACGATGAATGCCGCGATGGCGAGCAACAGCAGATCGCGGACGATGAGGGTGAGCATCAACCAGCCGTATTCGATGCCGCGATTGGCGTCGTTGAAGCTGTCGAGCCAGAGCAGCGTCGCGACCCAGACGGCGATCTCGCTGAACTGCCAGAACAGGTTCAGCCGCCACCGCGGCCGAGCCAGAGCGACCAGCGGCACCAGCCAGACCGAGTACTGCGGGCTCCACACCTTCGTGGTCAGCAGGAACGCCAGCACCGACAGGAATGCCAATTGGGCGACCCGGGGCTTGTACGGGCAGGCGAGGCCAAGCCAGGCGACCAGGCCGAGTGCGGCCAACAGAACCAGGGCGACCGCGGCGCCGGGAGGCGACCACGCCGGCGCGTAGCCGTCGCCGAAGCCGACCGTCGCCAGATAGTGGCCCATGTAC